>JBDTLQ010000456.1:0-3048 GCA_039934715.1 Ignavibacteria bacterium
CAAATTACAAATACGTTAGATTACCTTAATAATTTGACATTTGAAATTTGTAATTTGAAATTCTCCATTCATCACACTCCACACATTCTACACACTACAATCACGGTTTCAGCACGCTCACAAACAAACTCGAATTATTAAAAGCAAGTAATACATCATTGAGATTAGTGATATTATCTCCCGTCACATCAGTAACGACATACCCTGATGCAAAGAGAATCGCATCATTATAGATTTGTATCAGATCATTCAGATCAATTGTTCCGCTTTGATTTACATCTGCGTTATAAACAGCAAACTTCACAGGAGTTGAATCAACCTGGATCATATTATTTCCAAATGCCTGCGATGATGAAGTTGTAAAATTATACGAAGCAGTATCTCCGGTAAGCGGAGCAGGCGCGGCGCTCCATGTCTCAATTGAATTCCTGTGTCTGAATACTATGTATCCGAAATGAATATTTGTAAAATAAAATTTTGCATTCCCGTTTGAATCAAGAACTGCTTTGGCAGAATCAAAGATCGGATAAGGAGGCAACGGAGCTCTGAGAAATATTTTTGCAGTATCACTTTTCATTTTGTCTGATGGAGGATTATAAAATCCCTGAATGACAGAGGTTATATTTAAGATCTTTTGTGAAAATAAATTCAAACCCCATCCATGAACATAACCTCTGTCAGAACCTGCAAGATCGTAACATTTTAATTTCCACCACCCGGTTCTGCTCTGACCGTTAAATACCGAAAGCGTCTGTTCAGGCTTAAGCTCCGGGCTGAAAGGAGCATTAACACCGGGACCGTTCACTAGTGGGATAGTAGGTAACGAAGCAATAGAATCAGCTTCATCTGAAAACAGTGTCATAATATCATTTCCATTTCCTCCTTTTCTATTAAAAAGGTCAATGGATGTCCCGAAAGGTGAAGTAAGAGTAATTCTCATATCACTTGAATAAGTATGTGACATGAGAACAAAGACTTTAAGATTATTAACATTAGCACCGTCCGAAATAAAAATAGAATCTGAAATACCAGAAGCATTAGCATCCGGTATAAAAAATCTTTTATTGCTTGATGTGAAAGAATTGTAAAATTCCCCGGAAGGATCTGAAAGCATTGGTGAGGATAATTTTGCTGAATTATAATTATGAGCTGAAGTAAGCGAAGTAAAACCAATATACTTTAAACCATAGTTGTAGTTCTCTGACCCTATTTTAAAACCGCTATGTAAATTGTCAAAATCAAAAATTGTTAAGCTGTCATCAAGTGACATCGGATTAGGAGGACGCTTATACATAAATTCTTTGATCTGCTGCTGGCTTCGTGATATTCCCCAGATCCTTACTTCATCAATCTGTCCATTGAACCTATTGGCAGATGACATTGTCAGTCCTGCATGACCTGCAATATAAAACGTGTCATTTGCTGAATTATTAATTAGCGGATTACCTGAAAAGGTGCCGCTCGCTTTGAGTTCACCATTGATGTAAAGTGCTGCGTTGCCTGTTACAGATGAATAGGTTGCAGCAATATGTGTCCACTGCGCATTAGTGATTAGTGGAGTAGTAAATAAAATATTACTGCTATTGTTAATTCCGAATAGCAATGCTCCTGAGTTATAAAGCTGCAGATAATAATCGCTCAGGGATAAACTTGAACTCTTATTCAGAATATACCTGTCATTTGAAGCACCCGAAAGTGTATCTCTTTTGATCCAGCATTCCAGAGTGATTGCAGTAGTCGGACTTACGGAAACACCAATATCATAATGACTGCAATAGTCATTCGAACCATTGAACACAACATTATTATTATAGTCAAGATGATTGACAGCTTTATCAGAATAATTAACGTAAGTCACATTTCTTGCGGATCCGTCATTTTGAGCAGGACCACTAATATCCTTTGCTGAATTGTCAAATTGATAACTTGCCAAAAGAAAACTATAACTTCCGTTTAACTGGTACATATTCAATGGTATGAACATATTGCTAAATATTTCCGAAGCAGTTCGTGCGCTACTCCAGATCCTTACATTATCCAGTTTTCCATTGAAAAAAAATGATTTCGAACCGCTTAATCTGTCGCACCCAATAAATAATGAATCGAAATTCGATCCGATTGTCCCGGTTATCCCGGTTCTGGATGTATCCAGCACTCCATTAATGTAAAGTCTTGTAGAAGTGCCGTCATAAGTTCCGGCGATGTGAGTCCATTGATTTACTTTCACTGTTCCTGAAACTCTGCTTCTTAAAAATCCACCCGCCTGATTCCTTGGGAAAAAAATAAATCGTCCGGTATTTTCTATGCCGAAATAATAGCTGGTCAGAAAATTTTTTCCGATTATACATGCAGATGTACCCGGTAAAGCAGTAGGAAAAATCCATGCTTCGACTGTGATAGCTGAACCTGGATTCAATTCAGAATGATTAGGAACAGAAACATAGCTGTTTGTACCGTTAAAACTTGCAGCGTAATTGCTTGTATATTGCGCTTTGCCTGATTGAAGATTTAAAAGATTGAATAAAATCAAATTACATAGAATGAATAATTTTATTTTCATTTTGTATTCTCCTTTCGAAATAGTTAAAAGTTAAAAGTTAAAAGTCTCACTTGTTACATTGACGTTTGACGTTTCACGTTTGACGTCTCTGCCTTTACTGGACTTTAGCTGGCCCGGCAAATGCCTCACAACCTGTCTTGAATTTAAAGACGGGTCGATCGGTTCTTCCTGAGTGATGATTTCGGGAAGTATAAATTTAAGAATTTATTTTTTTGATCTGCCATCACCCAGGAATTAGTTGATTCACTAACAGTACAAATTTAACTCAGCTGAATATTTTCTCAAAAGAGATTTTTTTAAAAGTGCATCTTTGTTACAAGTGTGTTGAGTGTGTTGAGTGTGTTTGAGTGTGGTTGAGTGTGTTGAGTGTGTTGAGTGTGTTTAGTGTGTTGAGTGTGTTTAGTGTGTTGAGTGTGTTCAGTAAGTTGAGTGCATGGAGTGAGTGGAGTAAGGTATGTTGTGAAGGTTTCATTATTAACTTTCAAACC
>JBDTLQ010000457.1:0-3039 GCA_039934715.1 Ignavibacteria bacterium
TTTATGCAATCTTCAATTGCCCGGATTGAAAATTTCAGACAATTCTCAACATAGAGTTCATTCTTCTCTTCAAATGTTTTCAGAGAATAAAAATATTCGAGCGGCACACAAAAATTCCTGCTATCGATCTTTGCATTATCAAAAGATTCAAGCAATCTTTCAACATCGTCGAAAGTTTCTGAAAATGTTTCACGTGCAAATTCTTTTAGTTCTGATTGAGAAGGCCTGTAGGGAAGGTCAACTTTGGAAACCGAAATTATTTCAGGCAAAATGGAATATATTTATTAAGCATAACCCAATTTACAATTCAAAAAGTTCAAATTGAATGTAATAAATTTAAATAGTTTGAATTTTAATATTTACCTCAATTCCGTATTTTAAAAACAATTTTGAAATTTAAAACATCATATGCCAACAAGACGAGAATTCCTTAAACAAACTTCCGTGCTCGCTGCAGGTGCAATTCTTTATAAAAATAATTTTGCAGTTAATCTTCTCGCTAAACCTAAAGTCATTATTCTTGGAGCAGGTCTTTCGGGACTGGCAGCAGGAAAAATACTGATTGAAAACGGGATCGATGTGACAATACTCGAAGCCCGCAGCAGGATCGGGGGCAGGGTCTTTTCACATACAATTGAAGAGAAAGACAAATTAGTGATCGAGCTCGGAGGAGAATGGATTGGGCGTTCACATGAGAGGATCCTCGCTTTGTGCAAGGAGATGAATCTTGAACTTATAAATAATGAGTTTGACGACAGGCTTATTTATGATAACAAATTTTATCAGCCTTCCGAATGGGATTATTCTCCGGAGTGGAAGGAAAAATTTTCAAGGATCATTGCCGACTATCAAACAATGACGGATGATCAGAAAAAAATTCTTGATAAAATGGACTGGTGGAGATTTCTTATGAACAATGACATTTCGCAGAAAGATCTTGACCTCAGGGAATATTCCGACAGCACCGACTTCGGCGAATCAATAAGATTTGTGTCAGCTTACGCGGCACTCGCGGAGTACGCGGAATCTGACGAGAATAATGAAATGGATCTGAAAGTAAAGGGAGGCAATGTACAGATCGCGAATGCACTCGCCGGCAGGATAGGAAATGAAAAAATTCTCCTTGGCAGAAAAGTAAGTTCAGTTGATCATGGCTCCGCCATAAAGATCACATGCAGCAACGGGGAAAAGTTTGAGTGCGATAAATTAATATGTTCACTGCCGACGTATTCAATGAGCAAAATTGCATGGACACCCGGTCTTCCAGCGGATAAGACGGCGGCAATTAACGAACTTCAGTATTCCCGCATAAATAAATCAGCAACTCTTTTCAAAGAGCGCTTCTGGAAGGATGAAGCTTTCAGCATAATCACAGACACACTTTCACATTATTTTTATCATGCAAGCAAGAATCAGAATTCTCCCAAGGGTGTTTTGATCTCATACGCCATCGGCGATAAAGCTGATATATTATACAGCTTTGATAAAACGGATCGCGAAAATTTTGTAGCTGATTCACTTGAAGTTGCCTTCGGAAATGTGAGAGATCTTATTGAAGACAATGTTAATTATTACTGGGGCACTGACGAGTATTCAAAAGGCGCGTATGCTCTTTACGGAAAAGGTCAGTGGTTCAATGTTATGCCGGTGCTGAAAGAAAAGATGAATAACGTTTATTTCTCAGGAGAGCATATCGCCGACTGGCAGGGATTTATGGAGGGAGCGGTCGAAACCGGGGAAGATGCCGCCAAAGAGATACTTAGCTAGTTCTTGTTAAAAGTTAAAAGTTAAAAGTTAGAATTTTAAGACAACAACGATATTATATAATAGTAATTCCTATTGAATTCAGGATCAAAAAAAATATTCATAGTCGCCGGTGAATCCTCAGGTGATATACACGGAGCCGCTTTAATAAGAGAGATCAGGACGATCGATCCGGGCATTTCTTTCACAGGGATTGGCGGTCCTGAAATGAAACAACAGGGCTTTGAGATCATCTACAATATTAAGGAAGTAAATTTCATCGGGTTCTCATCCGTCATCAGGAATATAAAAAAGATCAAAGACATTCTTGATGTTTGTGTTTTGAGAGTAAAGGAATTAAATCCGGAAGCTGTCATCGTTATAGATTTTCCCGGATTCAATTTAAAATTAATTTCAGCGATCAGAAAGTTCTATAAAGGCAGGATCATCTATTATATTTCTCCGCAGTTGTGGGCATGGCATAAGAGCCGTGTTAAAATAATAAAGCAATATGTAGATCTTATGCTTGTTGTATTTCCATTCGAGGTTGATTTTTATTTTAAGGAAGATATAAAAGCTGAGTATGTAGGTCATCCGCTGGTAAAAAGGATAGATGAATTTCTTGAAAAGAACAAGAGGACAACGTCAGAGAAAAAAGTTGTAAGTATTCTTGCGGGAAGCAGAAAGGATGAGATCGAAAGGATGCTGCCTTTACTGGTCGAGACAGCGTACAAATTCAAAAAAGAACTTAGCTGTGAGATAAATTTTTTATGCTCAACAAATTATCCGGAAGAGTATTTCCTGAAGTTCATTGATCCCAAAGAATTTAATATTATTTATGACAAAAAAGATTCCGGGCTGAATTACAGATACATTCTTAATTCTGATCTTATCATCACAAAATCAGGAACATCGACAGTTGAGTGCGCGCTGATCGGCACACCATTTTGTGTAGTGTATAAAACGGGGAAGTTTAATTATCTCATTGGTAAAAATCTTATAAAAGTTGACCACATAGCGATGATAAATATTTTGCTTAACAGGCGCGCCGTACAGGAATTTCTGCAAAATGAAATGACACCGGATAAAATACTTTCCGAAGGTAAAAAAATTTTAACTGACAAAGCATACTCCGGACAAATGAAAAAGGATTTTCAGGAAGTCAGAAAAATACTAACCGCGAAGGATGCTTCCGGCAACGCCGCGAAGATCATAATGACTTTCATTAACAAGAGCCAATAGCATTGAAAAAATTTTTGTATCATGCAGGGCTGAAGATATTACCATTTTTATTAG
>JBDTLQ010000458.1:0-3033 GCA_039934715.1 Ignavibacteria bacterium
CGTACCGCGTCGTCGAGTTCAGACTCGCATGCCCAACGGTCTGCGAAACGACATGAACGGGGCAGCCTCGGTCGAGCGAATGCGATACGTGAGCATGTCTGAGCCAATGAGGCGAAACCGGCTTCTGAATTCCCGTAACTCCTGTTCATTAAGCTTTTTTTGTGAGTGTGTAATATTCTTTCCTTCACCTGCTTCACCCAGTCCATATCCTTTTATTGTGTGTGCGAGAATCACTGTCGGTGAACCTTTATGTTCAACTGCAGCTTTGTAAGCGGCATAAACTTTTACAGGATCATGACCGCCCCGATTTAATTTCTTAATCTGCTGATCTGAATATTGACTTACCAGTTCCAAAAGTCGCGGATCCGATCCGAAAAAATCATTCCTTATAAATTCACCCGTCGAAACATTATATTTTTGAAACTGACCGTCTACTACTTCATCCATTCTTTCAATTAATATTCCGTCTTTATCCTTTTCAAGAAGGGAATCCCAATCACTTCCCCATATCACCTTCAAAACATTCCATCCTGCTCCCCTGAAAATTGCTTCAAGCTCCTGTATGATCTTACCGTTTCCTCTTACAGGTCCGTCAAGTCTCTGAAGATTGCAATTTATTACAAATATTAAATTATCAAGTTCTTCTCGTGATGCAAGTGTAATTGCTCCCAAGGTCTCGGGTTCATCGGTTTCACCATCACCAATAAATGCCCAGATCTTCTGCTTCGAAGTATCAAGTATTCCTCTGTCTTCAAGATACCTGTTAAATCTTGCCTGGTAAATTGCCATGATAGGACTCAGTCCCATTGATACGGTTGGATATTCCCAAAATCTTGGCATCAACCAGGGATGTGGGTAAGAGGAAAGTCCTCTTTCTGAAGAAAGTTCTCTTCTGAAATTTTTTAAATCGTTTTCAGAAATTCTTCCTTCAAGCATAGCTCTGGCATAAATCCCGGGTGCCGCATGTCCCTGAAAGTAAATTATATCTCCTCCGCTGGGATCATCTTTGCCCCTGAAAAAATGATTGAAAGCCACTTCAAGCAATGTTGCTGAAGAGGCATAAGTTGAAATATGTCCTCCGATTCCGCTTAGTTCCCGGTTAGCCCTCACAACCATAGCCATTGCATTCCATCGCAGAATACTTTTAATGCGCCTTTCTACTTCTCTGCTGCCGGGATATACCGGCTGCTTATCGGGTGGTATAGTATTTATATAAGGAGTGTTTGCGGTAAATGGAATTTTAATCCCGTGTTCCTGTGCCCTGATCTGAAGCTTTCTTAAAAGTTCTGTGACTCTTTCTGATCCTTCATTCTGAAAAACATAATCAAGAGATTCCATCCATTCTTTATTTTCGATTTCCCTTAACTTTTTAACATCTTCTTTGCTCTGACTCATAAATTATTCACAAATTTTTACTTGGTTAAAAATACTGATTTATACTTAAAGAATAACTTCTAAAATTTGAACACGGCATTAATCTAAAAATGTTTCAAAAATGATTATATAGTTTTGAAAAATCTTTGAATACAATTTCATTTGTATTTTAAACAAATTGTAAAAAATTCAAATGAGAGTTTTTCTAACGGCCAAGTGGCTGAACCTGATCAATATTACTTACAAAGTAGATCCTTCTATTCTGAAAAAATATTTACCCAAAGGATTAGAATTGGATACAATTGACGGCAGCGCTTTTATTAGCCTTGTTGCGTTTGATTTTAAAGATACGAAGGTTAAGGGTGTTAAGATTCTATTTCATGTTGATTTCCCTGAGATCAATCTGAGATTCTACGTAAAGCATAACGCAGAACGCGGTGTTGTTTTTATAAAAGAGTTTGTACCAAAATTCATGATCTCTTTCATTGCAAATGCAGTTTACAATGAACCTTATAAAACTGCCGTGATGAAAAGTGAATTCATAGCTAACGGCAAAATCCTAGTTTCGTATAAATTAAAAACAGGCGGTGAAGAATATTTTATAAAGCTTTCCGCCGATAACAGGCTTACAACTCCGTCGTCTGATTCAATTGAACATTTTTTCAAGGAACATTCATATGGTTACGGTACAAGCCACTCCGGCAAAACACTTGTTTACAGAGTTGATCATCCTGTTTGGAGAACTTATAACGTGAATGATTATTCTCATAATTTTGACTTTGGGAAAATTTATGGCAGCAGGTTTTCATTTTTAAATAATCAAAAGCCTTTTAATGTCCTTCTTGCAGAAGGGTCGGATGTAAAAGTATACAGTGCTCAAGATGTAAGCGTTTCAAATAGGGCGTAAAATTAAATGGATAAATAAAGCCTCACAATAAATTTTATTAATCTCAAATAATAAAAATAAGGAAGCTGATGCATTTTTTCGCAAAACGAATTGGTAAGTTCTAAAGAATAGTCAATATCTAGATTCATTTATCAAAGATGTTGTAAAAGGTTTTATCGCTAAAGGCATTATGTCAGCTCTCTGTTTATAAAGAGTTATGAAGAGTATGAAGAGTTATGAAAGTGAGAAATTGATGGAACTGAATTGACAAGCGGAGTTTACATTCATATGTTAGCGGGCCAAAGTTGCGGCATTAATTGTAGATTCGAAGATAATTATTCTGGAAAATAGATAAACTAATAATTCGGTCCCTGTTATATTGAAATTCATCTTAAATAATCATTCATATTTAAGAGAAAAATTTGTTGCTGATAAAATCATTATGAAAAATTTGAAAATACAAATTCTTTTAATCGCGTTATCACTTTTAACATGTTTTACAATCGACATTCCTGCGCAAGTCTCTCTTGTATGGGAAAAAACTTATCCGGAAAATCAAAAGCCTGCACACTCCCAAAAAGACATGATATCTGACAGTTCAGGAAATATATATATGACCGGAAACAAATATTCAGGATCTTCAGATATTGTTACAGTTAAGTACAATACTTCAGGTGAGATCTTATGGTCAGCGACTTACAAAAAAAATTATAGCAGTTTTGACAGTGCTCATGCAATTTCAATAGACAAACAAGGAAATGTCTATGTAACTG
>JBDTLQ010000459.1:0-3032 GCA_039934715.1 Ignavibacteria bacterium
GTTCCAAAGTAAGAAATTGAATTAATTTTTCAAACTTCAGCGCGGTTTGTAACAAATTAATCCAATACTTTCTCTATTGTCAAGCTTGATGTCATCCGGAAATTCAGGTCGAGCAAAGAAGTTTAAATCCTCAATTACAAAATTCGCCTTTTCAAAAACGTCCCGCAACATTTCAAGATCCATTAAGAGCATACGCTTTGGCAAAGACTCCCCTCTTTCCGGAGCGTATTTTTGTACATCTTCTAACTGACCTGCCCATAAATCACCTTGTAATTTCTTTTTTTCATATATTGGAATAAATTCCTTCCAAATATTTAAATATGGAGTTTCACCCGTAAGAAATACTTTCCCCCCCGGCGCCAACCATTTGTATAGTTTTTTCGCCCCCTCAATCAATTCGCGTGGCTCTAAGAAGTGCGCAACCCTTGCAATAAGAAACGCGCCAATTGAATCATCTTTAAAAGTCATCGTATCTGGAAAACGACTATCATCTAAGGAGAGTTTGCTTTGTAATTTTTTAGGAACCGCATCTCTCAAAATTTCCAAGTGCCGCATGTCAATATCATTTGCAATTACCGTTCCTCCTGCCTGCAAAACAGCCATAGAAGCAACGCCATAAGCAGCACCAATATCAACGCATGGTAACTTAGAGTGAGATGCAAAATCAATGAATGCTCTCATATACTTATCCACAGTTGAGGTCATATATCCCTGCTGGTTAAGAGTTACCACGAATCCGTTTGGTTCAGGTTGAGGCTTTTTAGCCGTGCCATAAATTTTGTGTTTTGAATATTCTTTATAGAGAGAGTCCGTGTCAAATAAATTTAATTTATCCTTGCCGACACGTTTTCTTCCTGTGGTCAAATTATAGACGGATTTAATTTCTTCAAATGTTTTTTTAAACTTAATTAGATAATCATTCATATCAGTAAATCTTTTGGCTTCTTCAATTTCCATCCCTGAGTGGATTTTGAAACATGCGCAAATATGATTCAATAAAGAAATTGTATCATAGCCCTCATATTGTAAATCTTTTGACTGTTCAAATTTAAAAAACTCAATATCAACTGAAGGCTTATCCGTACTTATTTTTTCAAGTCTATTCACTTTAATAAACATCATTTCATCAAGACTTTTGTTTAAAACAAAAATAGAATCTAAATATGGTTTAATCACATCATAGTTGCGATGAAAATAAAACAGCATTTTGAAATTTGCTTGATACTTGCAATCAATGTTTAGTTCCTTCATTTTATATACTAATTTGACTAAATCTTTGAATTTTCTTAAATCTTCATCTTCGAGATTATCAGGACTCAAATACTTTTCATCAAGGATAACGATTCGATGGATAAATTTTGATCCGGCATTAGCGACCTTTAAATTTGCTTTAAGAAAATCAATGGGATCAAATTCAGGAATTGTCCAAAAATCAATACTTGCAAGTGTTATATAATGATCTCCAGCCCTCATTACTTTCTCCAATGTTCGTTTAAGAACACTACGCAAGTAATCGAAGTGATGGCGTATTGTTAAAACTGACTCATTTAATTCAATCTTTTTTAGAGATTCAATTTCCTTTTTAATTAAACTGTGCAAATAATTTTCTTCGAGTCCATTTTTTCTTTGAAGCACTCTAATTAGCGAAGGTTCAATTGTATTTAAGTCCGTAACAATATCGTAGAACTTCTTGGTTAGGTTTGAGTAGCTCGGCAAGCCTATATTAATTGATTTGCTAAGTTCTTCTATTTTGAACTTCAGAATTTTATCAATGTCAGTCGTTTCACTCTTCATTGCTTTTTTAAGAACCTCCTCCAGTTCGAGCAATGCTCGAAATACTACATCCTGACTTCTTCTCCAAAAGTGCAAGAAGTCAAGTAGCAAGGGTCCAAGTCCCAAAACAGAAAATAAACATACTTCTACGAATGAACTTGTATGAAGAAAATGAACTTCATGAGCCATTTCATAGAGAAGAAAAGAAAAACCGAATCCCGTAGTTGAATGCGTTAAAGCTTCTCGCTTTTTCAATCTAAAATATATCTTCAGTGATGATAAAAAATTGCTTCCTTTCGGGTTCATATGTCAGGGTATATTACAAAAGTAAATTTTAAAATGGAACAATCAATTTAATGAGGATTAGAATTCCAACGCCCCCGTGGTTGAGGCAGATAGTTTTTCATTTAAAAGCGAATTCTAAAAGCAGATTAAATTGACCAACTCTCCTGCAACTGAATCTCTTATTTTTTTGTAAGGGGGAGTTGGATAAGCTCTTTATCTTTCGAAGAGTACGGTTGTTAATATTCAGATATTTGAATAGTGATTGTTGCTTACAAGATACCTGCAAATATTTCCCCAATTGCCTTTAAATTTAATTTGGCATATTTGTGTAGATATTAAAAACTGGGTGTTGGAAGAACATGAAATTGATCTCATTTGGATATTAATTTTAAATGTTATCTTCGCCCCCAGTTTTACAAAAAAGCAGTACAAATTTGCATTCCTTACCTTTTTGTTCAGTTTCTTACATTTTCATTGACTAACTTTAAAGAATCAGGCTACGTATCGTAGCCATGAGAAAATTTATGAGAACAGTTTTTAGAAGACTTTTGGGAATTTCATCGAAAGAGGTTGAAATTGATTACTCCTCTTATTCATCAGTAAAAGCAGGTTTTAGACGAGCCGGATACCCTGACTTTGAACCAACATTTTTGAAATCTTATCAAAAGGAGGTAGAAGAAATTGTTTCATCAGGAAAAGAAATTGATATAAAAAATTTCACGCCACATCATACGTGCATCATTTTATCTCAAATGTTAAAGATGAATAATCAAAATCCACAGTTTCTGATGTATGAGCGGGATTTGAGCGGGGATATACTGGAACTTAGTAATGAAACTACATTGTACGAAGACTTTAAGAGTTATTTAGATCGTGGTAATGAAGTTCAAATTATTATACCATTAAAAGAAAGTACATTAAAAAAACCATCAGTAATTAAAAAATTTAAAGACCTTTCCGCTCAATATGAGAAG
>JBDTLQ010000460.1:0-3031 GCA_039934715.1 Ignavibacteria bacterium
AAATTGTGAGATATTCTTGAATTAGATTTATATATTTGAAAAAATTTATTTTAAGAATATAAACACAGGTAGAGTGCTCCCGGTCGGAAAAATTTAATTTCATTATCATTAATAATTAGTTTAGCGCTTTCAAACAAAGTAAAGTTGTTTGAATTAAAAGCTGAAACTAACCCTGCCTGTTTGTGTCCATGTTAGATTTATTTTTTTCTTATAACTATTCTAATCCCTGAGTATGATCTCAATTTACGTGGAATTAAATTTAAATTGAAGAAAGAAAGCAACCTTACCCGCATATCCGTCCAAAACGATTTAAGAATTCAACACTAACTTTTAAACATAAACAAGATTACCCTTCTTTTCTATATCTACAAAATTTAATTCACTTTTTGTAATGACATTAAACTAATTATAAGTTTTTTAATTTAATTTGGACACTAATGACCTTACCCGCACTTATGAAGTCGAATGTAATAAGCAATCCAATTTAATTCAGTTTTTTTTTATTTTATAACCTTTTTAAATTCTGAGCGTAACAATTTTTAAAAACCCTTAAGAAAAAATTATGAAAGTAATGTACAGCCTGGTTCTTGTTATTCTTTTCTTCCTCACCAATTCAATTTACGCTCAGAACGGAAAGATATCGGGAAGCGTGGTTGATAAAAGTACCAATACCCCGATCGAAGCGGTTTCAGTAGCATTGCTTAAAGGAAGCGACTCAACTGTAGTTACCGGAACAGAGACCGATGCTCAGGGTAAGTTTGCTCTTTCTCAGCTTCCTTTTGGTACATACAACCTCAGAGTAACCATTGTCGGATACAGCAAGGCGGTCTTAAAAGGGATCGTCATAAATACGGACAAACCCGAAGCAATACTTGAACCTATTTCACTTAAGTCAGGTGAAACTGAAACGGAAGAAATTGTAGTTGAAGGAGAGCGCAGCGCAATAGAATTCAAAGGCGAGAAGAAGATCTTCAATGTTGAAAAGGGAATGAATGTTCAGGGTGGATCTGCTGTTGATGTTTTGAAAAATATTCCGTCTGTCGCTGTAGATGCTGACGGAAATATAAGCTTAAGAGGAAATCAAAACGTGAAGATACTCGTTGACGGTAAACCCTTCGGGCTCAGCAATTCTGAAAACCGTAACAGCGTTCTTGATCAGATCCCCGCAAACATGATTGAATCAATAGAACTTGTCACAAATCCTTCTGCTAAATATGAAGCTGAGAGTTCGGCAGGAATAATTAACATTAAGCTCAAGAAGAAAGAGGGACTCGGATATAACGGAACAATGGTATTGAATGCCGGTTCGAGAGATAAGTACAACGGCTCATTAAATCTTAATTTCAGAAAAGATAAATTTAACTTCTTTGGAAACTATGACTACAGATTGTACAACTATATCATTGAAGGTGAAAACTCGAGAGACAATTTTTCTATCAACTCTGATTTCTCGCAGACCACAAGCGGTACATCAAGAAACATCAGTCATTTTTTAAAGGGTGGGTTCGACTATAACATCAATGATAATAATTCACTCAGCTATCTGATCAATTACAATCCGCGGGAAAGAAAGAGAATAGATAATTCAGACGCGACGACCATAGGTTTGCAGACACAAGACCTGATCTCTCATTATAATTTTATTACAGATGATCTTGTAAAAGGTCACACTCTTGACATGTCCCTGAATTTTTTCAAAAAATTCAAAAATCCGCAACAGACGCTTTCAACCGAAGCTGTCTTTACGAGTTATACCGACGAAACAAATACCAATACAACTCAGAGTTATATATTTCCTTCAGGTGTACAGCCGGCTTTACAAAACAGATTGACGGATGATAAAACAAATGAGGGCATCCTTACCTTAGATTATGCGCATCCTTTTTCAAAAGAATCAAAACTTGAAACGGGATTTAAGATCAACCTGAGAGACAACAATAAGAATTATGATGTGGGGAATTTTGATTACAACACAAACAGCTACACCAATGACACAACACAGTCAAATGATTATTCATACAATGAAAATATTTACGGCGCATACGCTACATTTTCAAGCACTATAAATAAATTCGGATATCAATTAGGATTGCGGGCGGAACAGACGGACACTAAAGGAGATCTCAGAACTACAAATCAGATAAATGAAAAAAATTATTTCGGTCTTTTTCCAAGTATAAACCTCACACAGAAGATCGGAGAGACACAGGAATTTCAATTCTCATATACACGCAGGATCAACAGGCCTCAGCTTCAAAGCCTTAATCCGTTCATCCAGATTTTTGATCCGTTCAATTATTTTCAGGGCAATCCTGATCTGAAACCTGAGTACACTAATTCTCTTGAATTAGGTTTTATCAAATATTTTAAGACGATGACGATTAATCCTTCAATCTTTTATTCTCATACCAAAGATCAGATATCCCGTGCAAGAGAATTGATCGACAGCAACATCGCTCTACTGACGTTTGTAAATTACGGCAAAACGGAAAACTACGGGACGGAATTAGTGCTCAATGCGCAGCCGGAAGATTTCTTAAGTCTTAACGGAAGTGTCAGCTATTACAAAAATGTCATTGACGCAACCAACCTTGATTCGGTTTACAAAAACAGTAATTATACATGGAACGGAAGAATGACGGCTAATATTACTCTTCCGATGTTTGCGGATATCGGCCTGACATATTTTTATTCCGGCAGAAATGTTTTCGCTCAGGGAGTGCTCGAGCCATTTCAATCATTTGATGTCTCTCTCAAAAAAGATTTTCTGGAAAAGACACTTACGCTTGGTCTGAGAATGAGCGATGTTTTCAATTCGCTTAAGTTCGATGTCAAACTTAACAACACAACAAATTTTCAGGAATCATTTCAGCGTAAGAGAGATACAAGAGCAATATACGCGACTCTGACATACAGATTCGGTACTGATACAAAATCCCAGGATAAAAAAAGAAGAAGACCAAATGAGCAGCCGGGAAATGACGGGTTTGGATTTTAGATCTTTGATTTTAGATCTTTGATTTTAGATTTT
>JBDTLQ010000461.1:0-3030 GCA_039934715.1 Ignavibacteria bacterium
CTATTACATTGCACTAATTTTAGCAGACTTAATAAAATGGTCAACTGTGGTAAGTAAACATTCTTTTTCTTTTTCGGGCAGTACCGAAATGTCTTGAAATCGTTGCAACATTTTAGGGTCTTTAAAAAGGTTGGCCTCGTCATTTTCTCCTAAAAGATAACCTACCGAAGTATCTAAAATTTTAGCCAGTTTTTTAGCGGCATCAATACTTGGTGTCATCTCATCCCTTTCATATTTACCAATGGTAGTGTGAGAAGTAACAAAAGCTTCAGCCAATTCCTTTTGAGAAAGGTTTTTCGCCTTTCTACATTCTGATAAGTATTCCGGTCAAAGTGAGCCATCGATTCCGGTCCAAAGTGAGCCATTTATATTGATGACATAATAATTGGTATAAAGGTAGTAAAATAAATTAATTCTTTACTTTTCTTAATGAATCTCCTTTGAGTTCAATTCTTATAGCATGATGAATTATTCTGTCTAAAATAGCATCTGCAATTGTGCTTTCATTGATATATTGATGCCAAGTGTTAATAGGAAGTTGGGAAGTGATTATTGTGCTATATTTTTGATGCCTATCTTCTATGATTTGAAGCAAAGCTAAACGAGCATGAATGTCCAAAGGAACCAAACCCCAATCATCCAAAATAAGTAGGTTTTTATTTTCAAGGCGATCTATTTCTTTGGTAAATAGTCCATTTAATTTATCGCTTTTCAATTTAGAAAATAATTTAGGTAAAGAAAAATAGGCAACTTTTTTTCCATTCATACATGCTTGATAACCTAAAGCTGATGCTAAAAAACTTTTACCACAACCAGTAGCTCCTGTGATGAGAATATTGTCACCTCGATCCACAAACGATGTATCCGCTAATTTGCTTAAAATTTCTTTATTCAGATTTCTTTGGGTATTGCAAATTACATCATTTAAATTAGCTTGGTACCTGAACTTGGCATTGTGAATCGCAGTTTTTGTTTTTCTATGATCGCGATACATGGATTCAGCATCGAGGAGTTGAGCTATTAAAATTTCAGATGAAGGTTGCTGATGCAATGGTAATTTTTGCGATGCCTCAAAGTGATCAGCCATTCCAGTAAGTTTAAGAGTTCTCATTAATTGCAATGTAGTTGAATTATTCATATCATAAATTTTAAAGTTTACTGGTAGTATTCATCCCCTCGTATATTATTATGTTTAATATCAGGGAATTCAATTTCATTATCTATGAAATTTAATTTTTCAATATTGGATAGAATATTTTTAATTCTATTATAGGATATTAGTTGATATTGTATACATATGTGACTTGCCTTTTCCATTTTTTCATTCCCATGCTTTTTAGCCAATTGAAGAACTCCACTGCATAATTTAAACCCCTGTTCAGGATGTTTACATTGATTAAATATTTTTTCAATTAATATACTAGCATATTCTCCTATCTCTTGACCTTTACTTTTAAAAAATTCTGGAGACCAACCTTTTATATATCTATGTGATGGATGTAAATGTGATTCAATTGTAGTTGGAATATATTTTCTTCTGTCTCTTGGATGTGTTGCTATGCGTTCTAATTTGTAATATATTTCTACTAGATCAGAGGTATAACTTATTTCTACCTCCTTGTTTAAAAAGCTATATGGAACGGAGTATTCATGCTTATCTTCTCTTAATAAAATATGACAATTTGGATGCACTTTAGCTTTTTGATATTTACGAGAGATATATGGATCGCAGGGTATAGGTTTCAAAAAATCTTTTTCTATAGCATTAAATTGGTCTCGTCTGCTAATATCTTTTTTTTGAAAAAGGGCGTGATTATGCTTTTCCAATAATTCTAATATTGTTATATTCAATTCACCCAAGGTATGAAATGTAATATTTCTTACAGGAGCATAGATTCGGGTATACAGAATATTAACAGCGCCTTCGACCATTGCTTTATCTTTTGGTTTATTTGCTCTTGTTGGCAAAATGCATGTGTTGTAATGTTCTGCAAAGTCGGCCATGCTTTGATTGATTTCTGGATCATAACGACTTGCTTTGTTTACTGCTGGTTTCAAATTGTCTGTCACAATAGCTGCTGGCACTCCGCCCATGTAATCAATACAAGCACTTAGACTTTTTAAAAAATCTGGACTTTGTTGACTCTTACAAGCTCTTGCAAAAGTCAATCCACTGCAAGGCAAAATGCCAACAAAAAATTCTACAGATATTAGCTCGCCAGTCTCATAATCTACAATATGTAATTTCTTGCCTGCAAAATCTACCATCAATTTATCAGCTGCTTTATGTTCGTGCATGTAACTCAGCTGTAAACTTTTACAGTACCTTTTAAAGTGTTCGCAAAACTGACTATATTGTACTCCTTGAGGATATTGTTCTTTGTATTCTTCCCATAATAACAATCTTGTAACTCCTGGTTTTTTTAACTCATCTTCATATTTTGGAAACAAGTCGTATAAATCATCGTGTGTTACTTCATGCATTGCCGGTGGAGCAATTATTGAATATAATTCTTTGTCACTTAACTTAACGATTTCATTAATCGACAGTGGGTGATTTTCTAAAATTTTTTCATATTTGTCAACTGTGTTTCTGCTGACCTCACATCGCTGGGATATAATTCGCTTAGAAATATTCTGTTGCAATAATTTTAAAATTCTTTTAATCTTACTCATTGATATTAACTGATTTGTCATTTTGGATATTTCCCCCAAAATGCGTAAATTATCATCATTAATATTTATCTAAAATTTGAGTTATTATGGTTTTCCAAATAGGTTAAGCGATTGCTCTAGAATTCATTGCACCTATTTCACTAAATCGTTGAATGCTAGTCAAATATTTAGTAACATTTTCAATGCAAATTTAAATTCCTTAATGGCTCACTTTGCTCCGGAATATTTCCATTTATAACCTTGTCTTAGTGGCTCACTTTGCTCCGGAATCAGTGGCTCACTTTACTCCGGAATACTCAAGATGAGTGATGACCTCGTTCGAGAATATTTATTGCATCGATTTGACAAAGGTTT
>JBDTLQ010000462.1:0-3020 GCA_039934715.1 Ignavibacteria bacterium
GAACCCTAATGATCATAATCCTGTCTTCTCATAATTCTCTTTTATCAAATGTATGTACGCGTTTTCCAGTGACGGAGAAATTTTTCTCAGATCAATGATCTCAATATTGTTCTCTTCAAGAAGCTTCCTGATGCCGCCGGTGTTCTCCTCAGGACTGTCGATCGCTACATTTAGCCTGTCACCAAACATCTGAATTTCAAATTGTGTTTTCTCTTTCAATATTTTATATGCTTCCCTGATCGGTGAGCAGACGATCTCGAGAATGACTTCCTTCATCATGGATTTTATTTTATTCGGTGTGTTCACAGTTAACAACTTTCCATTGTCGAGCAGCGCTAACTCGTTGAAGCGTTCGGCTTCGTCCATATAAGGCGTTGAAATAATTATTGTGATATCTTCCTTAAGCAGATTTGAAAGTATTATCCAGAACTCTCTTCGTGAAACCGGATCAACTCCCGTCGTCGGCTCATCAAGAAAAATTATTTTTGGTCTGTATATCAGAGTGCATGCAAGAGCAAGCTTCTGCTTCATTCCTCCCGAAAGCTTGCCCGCAAGAAAGTTTCTGAACTTCGTAAGCCTCGTGAACTGAAGAAGCTCTTCTCTTCTACCTTTAAAATCTTTCAGCCCGTGAATGTCAGCAATGAACTCAATGTTCTCATCAACCGAAAGATCAGTGTACAAACTGAATTTCTGTGAGAGATAACCGATATCATTTTTTATCTTGTTAATACCTTCCGAAAGATCAAGCCCGAGTATTTTTACATTGCCTGAATCCGCTTTCAATAATCCGCAAAGAATTCTGATCAGCGTGGTCTTGCCTGCACCGTCGGGACCAACAAGTCCGAAGATGACATTATTTTTGATCTCAATACTTATATCGTCAAGAGCTTTTACGTCTCCATAACTCTTGCTGATATTATTTATTGAAATAATGTTTTCCAAGACCGGTCCTTAATCTAATTAGTTTAAAATTAATTTAGCATCCGCGGGCATTCCTGACTTAAGTTCAAACGAGGGATTCGGGATCTGTATCTTAACCGCGTAAACCAGCTTTGTCCTTTCATCCTGTGTCTGAATATTCTTCGGAGTGAACTCAGCTTCAGTCGAAATAAAAATTACTTCTCCTTTATAAATTTTATCTTTGTATGTATCAATGTTCACATCTGCTGCCTGCCCGAGCTTTACCTTGCCAAGCTGTTCTTCAGTAACATATATCACAAGCTTAACTAATTGCAGATCAGAAATATTCAGCAGCGACGCTCCGGGTGTAACATACTCCCCTATTTCAATGAACCGTTTTGTAACTATCCCGTCAATGGGCGATCTCACCGTGCAGTCTTCAATATTTTTTTTAATGAGGTCAATGCTGACGAGACTTCTCTTTAAATTTGCCTTTGCCGATTCGATCTCTTCAGGTCTGATAATATTTTTTACTTTACTTAAATTTTCTTTCGCGGTGTTGTATTGATTCAATGCCTGATCATATCTTGTAAGACCATCTTCATAAAGCTGCTGCGTGATCGCGTTCTCTCTGTACAAATTCTCTACTCTTTCCTTCTCGGTCTCAGCATGTTTCAGATTGATGTCGGTTAGGTCCAACTGCTGTTGTGCCAGCCTGATGTCTTCCTTCCGGGCTCCCGCCTGCAGAAGACGCAGCTGCGCTTCTGCCTGTTCAACTCCAGCCTGAGCCTGCCTCAATTGAATATCAAGCGACTCGTGATCGATCATGAGAAGTATGTCATCCTTTTTGATCTTGTCGCCTTCATTGAATAGTATCTCCCTGATCTCTCCGGGAACTCTCGAGCTCACTGTAACATCAGTCGCTTCAATTGTTCCCGATGAGGATATTTCGTTTGATGGCTGTTTCTCCGAACACGCTGCAAAGCAGATCAATGCGGCAAAGGTAAAGAAAGTAATTATCTTCATTTATTTATTTATTTATTATTCTCCGGCTACTTTTTTTTTTTAATAGAGTTTATTATGAACCTCGGGATCTCTTTTTTTCTTGATTGAATAAATTCGTTAAAGTTTTTTTCAGTCATTCCGAATATTTTCATTATGATCGGCTTCCAGAGGAAGGGAAAGATGCACATAGAAACCATATTAACCATCAGTTGTCTGGGGTCGATACTGTCAATTGTTTTTTTTGCGATCGCCTCATTGATCTGATTCATGAATACAACAGGACTCAGATCTGTCTTCTTTATAAGATACTTTGAGAACTTGCCGGGGTTTTGATTTATTTCATAAATAATAAAAAAAGGTACGTGAGCGTTCTCATGCAGATGCGATATGTAATGTTCAACAAAATATTCTATCTTTCTGAATAGCGGCAGCTCGACATTCAGCAGCTCCTTTACCTTTGGCAGAAATTTCTTCAAGGCTTCTTCAAACACGGCATCGAACAGCTTTTCCTTGCTTCTGAAATAGTAGTGCAGCATAGCTTTGTTGATTCCCGCATCGTCAGCAATCTCCTGCATCCGTGCTCCACCGAGACCTTTTTTGTGAAATATCTTCTTCGCGGAATTCAGGATCCTCTGCTCAGTATTTTTATCGAGGCTTTTGGTTTTAGCGGTCACGCTTCTGAAAACTATAATTAACTGAATAGATTAACTAAATGGTTAGTTAACACAAATTAATATTCCGTATGTTTAATTACAATTTAAATCGATTTAGATTTGGAATTTCGGATTTTAGATTTTAGATTTTAGATTTTAGATTTTAGATTTGATCAAGAAATATTAAGATTTTTTTACCACAAAGGACGCAAAGAATTACGCAAAGCACACAAAGATTAAAAACTGTAAGAACAAAGAGACCAAAATGTTTTGTAAATATATTCTTTGCGTTCCTTTGCGCTCTTTGCGTTTAAAAATAAAACAAAAGAATCGTTTAAACTCTGAACCTTAAAAAATCTAAAATCAAAAATCAAAAGATCTAAAATCTAAAATCGTTTAAAGCTTACCTTGAATCAAAGTAGACAGTGATCCTCGGCACGACATCGCTTTTGCGGCCTCCGT
>JBDTLQ010000463.1:0-3011 GCA_039934715.1 Ignavibacteria bacterium
GCACGACCATCCAGAATAATAAGCATAAGGTTCGGGATTGAGAGCAGTGGTCGCATAACCCGCATATATTCTGCTTGCAAGATAACAAAGCTTAAGCTGCTGATATTTTGTTTTCATAAGTCCCATCGCTGTTTTAAATTTATTTTTCAATGCGACAGGGTAGTTTGGAAAAATTGTATCCGAAGGAGATGATTCAGCTTGTTTAAACCAAATCACCTGAACCTGTTTAATTGATACTCCGGCTAAATTAAGACGGTTGGCTACGACAGTCCAGAAGTTTCCCGACGGATTGAGCATCGAATCAATTGTTTGTCCTCCCTGAGCACCATTTACAATGACAAGTTTAGGGTTTAGTAATACTGACCCGTATGCTATTGTCATGAAATCCAGAAACTCCGCGCTGCAGTTTGACATGCCAATTGAAAGAAGCACGATCTTCCCTGTACTGGCATTAAAGACTCCGTTAGTATCAAGCGGAAGAACCTGATGTGACAGGGTTACACCGGCGCTATTATGAACCGGAGGTCTGCTGTTTGATCCGGAAGGATAAAGACCGCCTTGAAAAGTTCTGAAGATCCCCGCTCCGAGATCATTTGATCGGCGGATAGCCCGTCAGAGGCGCACCGCATGCCTGTGAAAAAGAATCCTGAATCTGAAATATGAGAGTGAAAAAAATTATTACAAAGTAAAATACCTTTTTCATATTATTCCTTCTTAATTTTTATTCAACTTAGTTATTTTTATGTAAAATAAATACAGTTATTTATTTGTAAGCTCATAAGTGGTTCATTTAAAATTTCCGATTTCAATTAGTAACGTTGATACTTATTTTAGCATGACCGGTTTAATCAATTACGGGCTTTGTTAAATGTTAAACTCAAAATTAATCGCCATTCTGAAGACCTTTTCAAATGAAGAGCTGAAGAGGTTCGGCGAATTCCTTAATTCTCCCTTCCATAATAAGAACAAAAAAGCAATTTTACTTTTCCGGCTTCTCTCAGAATTTCACCCTGAGTACAATAATAAAGATCTGACAAAAGAAAAATTGTATTCAAAGGTATTTGCGGAAGCAAAGAATAATTACAACGATGCTTCATTGAGGAATCTTTTGTCGGATCTTATAGTGCTGTCTGAAAAATTTCTTGCACATTACACATTTGAAAAAGACAGATTTGAGTTTAATGAAAAGAGTCTCAGAGAACTAATAGACAGAAAGCTTACTGTGCTGTTTGACAAGAAATTAAAACTTGCGGAAGAATCTTTTCAATCGGGAGAGTTTGAAGGGGAACAGCAATATTACAAAAAATTTGTGGTAGAGGAGTTAAGATCATCGGGCAGCCAGTTTGCGGACAATCTCAAGCTTTATAAGGATGAGTCCAATCTCAAGGCTTCCGAATATCTGAGTTATTTTTATCTGATAAAGATCTTTAAGCTAATTAATTTTTTCCAGTTCCAAAAACAGTACAATTTGCATAATGAATTTGCATTTGCTGAGAATCTGTTAAGCAATCTTGATCTTGAGAAGGTGATGCAGTATATGAAAGATAATGTAAAAAATGAAAAGGATTTTTTGATACTCTCGGTCTATTATAAAATGTATAAAACCATTTCTGAGCCGGCTGATGAAAAATTTTATTATGAATATAAAAAGGCTCTGGCCGAAAATGAGAATCTGTTTTCATTGCTTGAGCGATACGGGCTCTATGTTTGTCTTAATAATTCAGGAATAATGAAAATAGATCTCGGGAATGAAAAATTTTTTAAGGAGTGTTTTGAGATCTACATAACAATGGGCGAAAAAGATCTTTACTCTGCCTACTCGGGATATTTTCCGTTGTCAGCCTATACGGGGATCGTCAATACAGGTCTTGCCGCAAACGAATTCAAAAAAACCGAGGAGATCATTTATTCTTACTCTGACAAGCTGAATCCTGATTACAAGGAAGCTGCTCTGAATCATTCTCTCGCACAGCTTAATTTTTATTTAAAGAACTATGAAAGGGCGCTTGAATTTATCAACAAAACGGATACAGAATTTTCCCATTTTAAATTTCACATCAAGATCCTTTTGTTAAAGATCTATTTTGAAAAGGAGGATTACGATTCATTGTATTATACAATTGATTCATTTAAACATTTTCTCGGTAAGAATAAACTTGTGGGAGAGACATACAAAAAAGAATTCGGCAGCTTCATAAAAATTCTTGATCTGATTGTAAAGTACAGATCATTGAAAGACAAGAAAATTTATTTCAATATAAAACAGCTTCTGGAAAATAAAGCCATTGCCAGCAGGAGATGGCTTGCAAGCAAGTTTGGAGAACTCGATAAGTGATTCATGATCAAACATTATATTTTCCCATGATACAATTGTAACCTTTTAAGTTTGTAAACTCTCTATTAATTTAGAATTAATGTAGTAAAAAAATATGATCAATGTTAAGAAAGAAGGAGTAATATTAAGCAAAACAGAACTGAGTTTTGAGAATACGGCTGTCCTGAATCCGGCAGTGTTTCAGGAAGGAAATAGCGTTCATCTATTTTACAGAGCAGTGGATGAAGAAAATAATTCAACAATAGGATATTGTAAACTGGACGGTCCTTTGACAATTAAAAAAAGGCTTAAGACCCCGCTGCTGAAATCGGAATCTGATTTTGAATCCAGAGGGCTGGAAGATCCGCGCATAGTAAGGATAGATGATCTGTATTATCTTACTTACACTGCTTTTGACGGTGCAAGTGCAATTGGTGCGCTGGCAACTTCCGGAGATATTGAGCATTTTGATAAACAGGGATTATTGGTTCCAAAAATAAAGAAAAGCGTGTTTAAAAATTATATTGATGCCAACGGTAAACTGACTCAAAAATACATAACCATGAATGACGGGGATGGATTTGTCATGAATAAAGATGTTGTATTCTTTCCGCGGAGGATCAAAGGCAAGTTATGTTTTATGCACCGTATCAGACCCGAGATACAGATAGTTTCAGTTAATGATCTGAATGAACTT
>JBDTLQ010000464.1:0-2958 GCA_039934715.1 Ignavibacteria bacterium
AATGATTAAATAAGTGAAAAAAGCTTTCAGAAAAATCAAACTCTATTCCAGTCTCTTCTTAAACCTCAGCGAACTAACAACTAAAATTGTAACTCCCATCAAAAACAACACCAGGCACTCTCTCCAAAGATCAAAGAATCCCAGGCCTTTGAGAACTATACCTCTGATGATTGTCAAAAAATATCTCAATGGAATAAGGTACGTAATATATTGAATTGCCGGCGGCATATTTTCAATCGGAAAGGAAAACCCTGAAAGGAAAATCATCGGCATAATTACCAGGAACGCCGCTGTGATCATTGCCTGCTGCTGTGTTTTGGAAATCGTTGATACAAACAATCCAAGGCCAAGTGTTGAGAGCATGAACACAAATGATGAACCGAACAAAAACGGTACACTTCCTTTAACGGGAATTCCAAACCAAAGAACCATCACGGAAAGTACCAGCGTCATCGCAACAAATCCCAGAATCGTAAACGGTACAAGCTTACCTAATATCATTTGATATGGTTTGATAGGCGTTACGATCAGCTGTTCAAGCGTGCCGATCTCTCGTTCTTTTACTATTGCTAGAGAAGTCATGTTAGTCGTGATGATGATGAGTATCAATCCTACAATTCCCGGAAGCATATAATTTCTAGTTGTAAGATTTGGATTGTACCAGACTCTGGGTTCGGGAGTGATGGAACCGACTAAAGATGTTTTCAATCCTGCTCTTTCTATTTCTTCTATAGCTATGTACCTCGAAAAGCTTGACGAAATATTTATAACATACCCTGCTGCAATCGATGCTTTATTTCCATCAGAGCCGTCGAATATCGTCTGAATATTGACAGTTCGTTTCTTTTTAAGATCTTTTTCAAAATCTTCCGGAATGACTAAACCTACAAGTACTTTTCCCTTATCGATCAACCCGGTCATTTCATCATAACTCGTCACATTATAATCAAAAGAAAAGTATCCCGACTTTTCAAAACTTCTGATAAGCTCTCTGCTCATCACCGACCTGTCGTGATCAAACACTGCCGTCTTGACATTTGTAATGTCTCTGTTAGCAGCATAGCCGAGAAATATTAATTGTATCACAGGTGCAATGAGGACGACCATGAACATTTTCGGGTCGCGCCTGAACTGCAAAAATTCTTTAATAATAAATATTTTAAGCAACTTCATGCTGTATTTGCCTTTCGGGTTTTGATTGTTGATATCGTTATAAATATCAAAGCAAATATCAAAAGGTACAGCATTTGCTCTTTGAATACATCAAAGCCTGTTCCTTTGATGAGAATGTTTCTGAGAATGATAATGTAATATTTTGCAGGTGCAATATATGTTAATATTTGAATTGCCTTAGGCATGCTTTCAATAGGAAAAATGAAGCCGGATAAAATTACGGTCGGAAGCTGAGACATTAAAGTTGCAATCTGAAAAGCTACCTGCTGTGATTCGGCAACAGTTGAAATAAAAACTCCCAAACTCAAAGTTGCGAAGAGGTAACAAATGGTCCCGACGAATAAAAGAAAATAACTTCCTTTTACAACTACACCGAATAATACATAACCCATTATCAGGATTGCTGCAGCTATAAGAATCGAGACTAACATGTATGGAATAATTTTACCAAGTATAAGCTGCAACGGTGAGACCGGTGAAACTCGTATCTGCTCTATCGTTCCCAGCTCTTTCTCACGTACAAGGGATATCGAAGTTAGTATCACAGATATAATTATTAATATCATCGCGATCAAACCGGGAATAAAGAATAAAGTTGTATTGAGATCTTTGTTATACCAGAACTGCGGTTCGAGATTAAGAGGCTGATATGGTTTGATTCCTTTTACTGCTAAAAATTCTTTTGCATAATCCTGCGAATAAAATCCCGTTGCAGCACTGACATAATTCATAATTACGGTTGCTGTGTTTGCATCAACGCCGTCTATCAGGAACTGTACTTTTACATTTTCCTTTTTGGCAAGAGCTTCTGCAAAGTTGTGCGGAATAACTACAACGCACTGAACAGTTCCATGATCAAGGAGAAAATTAATTTCATCTTCATTATCCAAATATGCATTAATCTGAAAGTACTGAGACCCGCTGAAACTGTTGACAAAATCACGCGACTCTTCAGTTTTATCCTGATCGTAAATTCCAAGCTTTATTGTATTTACATCAAGTGTGATGGCATAACCGAATATTGTAAGAAGTAAAACCGGCAACACAAAAATAATTATAAGACTTCGCTTATCACGTTTGATCTGCCAAAGTTCTTTCTTTGAAATCGCAAAGATCTTATTTAACATCGTGTGAACTTTTTTCCAGAAGGAACAGGAATACATCTTCAAGTGACGGTGATATCTGTTCTATCCTGTTGACTTTGATTTGTGATTTTTCCAACAACTCCCTGATTACATTTGCTTTCTCTTTGATTTCATTTTCCTCAGATTCAATTTTGTCTTTCAATGTAATATGCAAGGAGTTTCCAAAGATAGAAGTGTTTTCCGTTAAATTATTTTTATCCAGTATTTCAATTGCGGTGTATATATCCGAGCAGTCAATTTCAAGCACCACATTTTTAATATATTCATTCTTTAATTCCTTCGGACTGCCTGAAGCAATAAGTTTCCCTGCATTAATCAAAATTATCCTGTTGCAGAATTCGGCTTCGTCAAGATAATGAGTTGTAACAAAAACGGTTGTGCCTTTGTCTGAAAGATCATTGATAAGATCCCAGAACTTTCTTCTTGAAACCGGATCCACACCACCTGTCGGTTCATCGAGGAACACGATTTTCGGTTCATGAATAACTGCGCAGCCAAGCGCAAGTCTTTGCTTAAAGCCCACAGATAACGACGAAGTTAAAACCTTCTGCTTTCCATCAAGTCCAGCAATATTTAAAACCCACTTCTTTCTTTTCTCAAGATCACTTCCTTCAAGCCCGTAAACTCCGCCGAAAAAATT
>JBDTLQ010000465.1:0-2956 GCA_039934715.1 Ignavibacteria bacterium
ATGCTTGTTGTTAAAAAGTAAATTCTCCGGAAGGAATAATCCTTCCGGAGAAATAATTATTTTTAAAAACTTAGGTTCATATAATTGCAAAATAATGCTTACCCATTAAGTATGCCGTTGAGATGAAAAATATTGGACTTTTAACAGAAAGACCTGTTTTTTTTGAAAATATATACTCCGGAAGGAAATATCCTTTCGGAGATGCATTTAGTGAAGCTAAATCCCTTCAACATCTTCACCAATAATTTTAGTCACAACATAAATTTTGGGACCATTGTATTGTGTAGTTAGGTGGTACTCCCAATAACCTTGCGTCGTTTGCCCAAAGTTAGAACATGTTAGAATTTGAGACAGTGGAATGTTGTCGCGAGTTGCAACTTTTTGTTTTACTAAAGCTGGATTGACTGAGCCGCCATCTGAACGAGTGATGATGGGTAAATCTGAAGATGTTCGTTCCGTTGAAGGCAAGACTAGTTCTTCATAGCAAGCAGATAAGGACAATACTATAACCGCTAATGCTGCAGCAAATAAGAATTGGTTGGTTTTGAAAGTGTTTTTCATGACAAAAGAGATTGACTTGGTTAGTGGATAAATAATATGAGGAGGCCGGGATCCAACGATCCTGGGTTTCTATGAAGCACTATAAAGAATTATGGAGTTCTGTAGCGCAAAATTATGCGCTTTTATGAATATGGCCCTTAGAAAGACAAATTATTGTGATTTTGTCATTATTTCCCATAGAACTTCGTACGGAATGATTTCAGTCTCTATGTTCTCACCGGACCCGGCAAGCTTGACTTCTTTTAACTGATTGAGTAAATCTTTTGTATACCTTTCTGTACGTATGGGATTAAAATCAGCTTTAGACATTTGAACGACCATTTTGATCATGCAATTGCTTCTGAAAGAATCATCTTTTCGTAAATACCGATATGCATATTGATTCAATGAGTCAAGGCGATCAATAATAGCATTGTAATCTTTACGTTGGAGCAAATAGGCAATGTGCATCAAAAGTATACTCAGGTTGATGCCTCTCTTATCCCTGCTGAAAACCGGAGTCGTGTTGAGATATTTATATAGTTTGAAATCTGGAAGTTTTTTAGAAATTTCCTTCGGGTCACCTGCTAAACCAGAATCAACAACCAAATGAATATACCCTAAAGTAGTGGTGAACAGTTCTTTATAATTCTCACCAATTTTTTGGAGTTTGGGATTTTCCATCATTGATGAAATTAGTTCGATGGATTGCGCATAGTCTCCCTTATAAAGTAGTGCTTTCAAAGTGTAATGCGCCATTATATACCATCCGACTGACCCGGAAGGAATTTTTTTAAGATCTTTTATGCCTATCTCAATGGTGTCATTATAACGGCCAGCTTGTATCAAAGCCCATGCTTTTCTAAGATTAATATTCTGAATGAAAGTTGTAGATTTAAATTGAGAAGTAAACTCATTTAAAACGCTGTCAACCAATTTTAAAAGTGATGCATAGTCCTTTTGATATTCAAAATTAATTGCTTTAACCCTATATTTGTTTAGAGTGAAATTATAAGAATTTACATTTTTCACAGACTCAAGTTCAGTAACATATCTTCTTGCTTTTTCTTTTGTTGCGTCACTTGGTGCAGCAAGCGATTGTAATTGCAGACGTTGGAGGTCATAAAAATAATTTTCAGCTCTAATTTCCCAATCATATACTCTGAGGTACTTCTCTTGCAAGTCGAGATATTTGTTTAATTTGTATTTATTAAATTCATTAGATCCATAATGTGCAACTAATATTCTTGTAAGAAGCAGTATGCTCTCGGTAGCATGATATTTAATAGCCTTTATTATAGATTTTTCAGCAATATCAATTGATAAATTTCTGACTTTAAGGTCAATTAAAAGTTTTGAAATGACAGAGTTACGTAACTGGTTATGTGATTCATTTAACCTTGATTCAGCAGCATCGATATTAATATTCTGTAGAAGTGTTGTTCTTATAAGTATATCCTTTAATCTTGTTTTTAATCTTGAAAAAGCAGAGGCATTTTTTTTACCATAAATTTCCAACATGGCAGATTGATCATCTAAATCCTGTTGAGCGAAAAGAATTGAAATCAGCCTTTTCATTGGACTGAATTTGTCCGATGGAATCAATGATTCAATTGTCTTTGAATGCTTTTGGTTAACTTTAGCTAATTCATATAAAGTTTTCATTGGTCTTTACATTATTATTTATCTGTTAATGAACACTTTACAAAATTATTAATTCAAATATTGCAATTTAGAACTTGTAAATTTTATAGTATTTCCCTGCTTCAAGGTAAAAGTCTATAATTAGATTTGATTTAACTCCATTCCACACGTAATTAATTTTGAGGTACTTGTTTCGTAAAAGAGTTGAGTTTCGAATTACTTCTTCAAAATTTCATATCAATTTTGTTTTACGAACTCAATTTTCTAAAAATCAACAGAGTTTTTAGTCCTCATTAAGCAAATAAGGTCAAGTTTTTTCCTGATATACGATAATGTAAAGTATTAACAATAAGCATCTTATATATAAAATAAAACTAATAACCACCACTTTATTACTGTAAACAAGCATTGTTTTTTCATTTGATTTCAATAGGGAATTGTCCCATTTTTACACCAGCAGAACAGAAATAGAGTTTTTAAACGATTCTGGATAATCAAAATGTTGATTGTCTTTCGTTTACGCAACTCATTTCTATATTCTACGGCAATTAACCATGTAAAATTGATATCAGATTTGTTAGTGATTACAGGTACCTGTGGGTCTACATTTGCACACACAATCAACCTAAACAATCATGAACACAATACAACTTATCCTGCGATTACTTGGTATTATTGGCGAAGACACAGAAGGCTGCTAGTAATAATAAAATATACTAATCTCATCCTGAACAAGTTAGGATGATATATATAAAGATTCATTAGTTCTTTT
>JBDTLQ010000466.1:0-2956 GCA_039934715.1 Ignavibacteria bacterium
GAATTTATTTCTACAAGTTCGACGCAACTAATTTCACGAAGATCATGAAGATGTCTCTGGTAAAATAAATTTTCATACTTTTTTTATTTTCTAAAGCGGATACAATTTGTGTCTGCTTTTTATTTCCTGCTTTCAATTGGTGACTTTAAACAAAAAATGCCGGAAGACTAATGTCCGCCGGCATATTGTTTTTGATCTGCAATTTTAATTAACTTATTTTACAAGTATCATTCGCTTAACTGATATGAAATTCCCCGAGGTGATTCTATAAAAATATATTCCGCTGGAAATGCCGGTCCCGTCAAACTTAATTGAATAATATCCTGCTTCCTGTTTTTCATTTACCAAAGTTGAAATTTCTTTTCCCGAAAGATCAAATACTTTCAATGTTACACGATCACCTTGTGTAAGCTGATAATTTATGGTTGTCGAAGGATTGAACGGATTAGGATAATTCTGCGACAGCTCAAACTTTTCAGGAATGCCGATTACAATTTCATTTCCTAAATTGTAATAGTGGTGATTACCATTGAAATCAATTTGCTTTAACCTGTAAATATATTTTCCAGATGCAAGATTTCGATCGGTGAACTCATAGGTATTAGGCGAAGATGATGTACCGTTTCCACTAACGGATCCGGAGTTTATCCAATTGTTCGAGTTCTGACCATTTATTTCTGATCTTTCAATATCAAACCCTGAGTTATTTAATTCTGAAGCTGTACTCCATTTTAATGTAACATTCTGTCTGTTGATGAATGAAGTAAATGATGAGAGTTCAACCGGCAGAGGATTTTGCAGACTGTCCCCGCCTACTGCAAAGTCTGAGAAAGTTGTAAGTCCCGATGCTGTGATAGAGCTTCCCCCCGCGGTTGTATTTAAACAGATCCATGACCCGGTAAGGTCGGATCTTTTCATCACATAAAGTTTAGTAATATCAACAACTGAAACATAAGTCGACAGATCTATGGAAATATCATAGTTTGCGTATCCTGATTTGTCATTTCCTGTATATGAAACAGAGAACCATGAATCCGGAGCAATAATGTTTGGAGTGAATCTTGAACCATCATGAGTAGTGGCTCCTGTTACAGGATTATTAGTCGCGATGTTAACTGCAGCGACTGACGGAACAGGGAGTTGATTATTGTGCTGAGTGATTGAAACAACTCCACCGCCCGGATTTCCTATCGTGTTGAAATCGATCTTGCATATCGGATCGCAGAATTGAGTTGAAGGCGATGTAACTGCTATCCCGCAATAAGCGTCTGCATTTGTAATGATAAAATTATCTATCCATAAATTATTTCCAAAATCACTTACGCCTCTGAACCCGATAGCAATGTTATTCATTCCGGCATAAGCGGACAGATCGATCGTCTCATGCCTCCATTGTGATTCGGAAGAAGGATTGAATTCAGAAGTACTTGGAGACAATGTTGATAAAGAAGGATTTCCGTTGTTGGACTTTGCGGAAAGAACAGTATTAAAGCTCACTCCCGCATCAGTTGAGATCAATACAAAGAGTGAATCATTTTCCGTTGAATAAGTCCGGTGTGCTTCATAAAAATGAAGAATGGGTTTCGAAAGACTTGTGAAATTAAAAGCAGGCGAGACAACAAGCCCCTCAACGCCTGACGGCTGACCAAAAAAATTACAGATGAGTGCGGGATCGTTTGTAGCTCCGTTAGGGTTTTTGGCAGCAGGTCCGAGATACCAAAGAGTCGGACCCTGAATTACATTCCACCCCAACGCATCTCCGGTCTGTACATATGGAAACGAACTGATCTGTGCGTTTGAGACAGCAGAATACAGAAGAAACAAAATCAGAAATAAAGAGAATAAATTTTTCATGGTTTGTTTTTTTAGGTTAATAAATATGGAAATTTAAAATCTGGATTTTTATTTCTAATAATTGGGGGCAGGACACTAACAATTTTACAATGCCTGAATCAATTATTAAACTAAAAATTGAATTGTTCCGGCTTTCAAAATTTTTTTTGGGGGATTTAAATTGTATGCAAAAATCATACTAAAATTTTGAGATGAGAATTTGCACTGAAGATCACAATTTACGACACACTTTTGACCGTTTACTACTTAATCATTGACAATATATTAAGAGCCGAGGTAACCGAGCTTTTTTGTTTCTTAAAACCTTTTGTCAGAGAGCCAGGATTCAGAAGACCGACAATACCTGAAACCCCGCCTGCAACTTCAGCGATCGAACCCGCTTTAGTTAACTGGTCCAGTATGCCGTCTTTTTTATTGGCCCAGTCGGGAAGAAAGGAAGAACCTTTCAGTGCTCCGGCAAGTTGTCCGGCTATTGCTCCGTATTGAAGATAATCTGACGCGCCTGCTCCTGATAACTGGCTGATCAGATCACTCTTCCCCGAACTGCCGGACTCGAACGCGCTGCTTTTTATACCATTTAATATGGTACCCATTACAGAGCCCAAACTGACTTGGGCCGTTGTTTCTTTTATGGGAGCAATTTTAGAGTTATCGTTTTTTGCATTTGAAACTGTCGCTATGAAAAATATGCAAAGCAAAAATAAAATTTTCATTTTCATTAAAGTAATTGTTTAAAAATTTATCAGTTTCTGGGGATGCTCAAGATATTGAAAATATGTTTGTATTAAAAGTAATTAATTTATTTCAAAACATTTTAGAGAAGCGGATGAACTGGAGTGATAGATTTGCTAAATGTCATAGTGACATAAAGAAAGGGTGATCATATTAAGCTTTGATCACCCTTTTATAAAAATAAATTATGTATTACAACAAATTTTTTACAGCAGATTTAAAATCCTTATATGAAGTTTTCCCGATGAAGGTTTTTTTCAGTTTGCCTGATTTGTCAAAGATAAATGTTCCGGGAATTCCTCCGTTCCATTCTTTATCCATATAATTAATAAGATCTTCATCTTTAGCAAAGCCATTATAATAAGTAGTA
>JBDTLQ010000467.1:0-2948 GCA_039934715.1 Ignavibacteria bacterium
TGTATTGTCACTGACATTTCAGGATAAAGATTCATTCGGAACGGATACGAGTTTGTTTGACTGGTCATCAAAAAACGGGACAGGAAATAATAGGGGCATTACTTTTCTGGATCAGAGCAACAGACCTTCAACTACGATCGCTCCGAATGAAAGTGCAGATCTTGACGGTGTGGATGATTACATTTCAGGAAATGATAATTCCAATGTTAGTCCTGTTTCCGGAATTACTTTGGAAGCATGGATCTTTCCCAAAAGTGTATCATCAACTCAAACGATTATTTTTAAAGGAGTACCGGGAGGCAGCGCGGTAAATTATAGATTAAGATTAATTGGCAGCTCTCTTAACGCGATCGTCGATGGAAATTCTACTGCAACTTTTCCTAATTCGATACCGGCTAACGTCTGGACGCATGCCGCGTTCACTTATGAAGGTTCTTCCGGAAGATATTTCTTATATATAAACGGAAACCGAACTGGCACCGGAGTGATAACTGCGGGAGCGATCACTGACGGAAGCGATAGTCTGAGGATTGGAAGTTCAGGCATACCAGGAAATAATTTTTTCGGATTAGTTGATGAGGTCAGAATTTCAAACTACGCGAAGACGCAGGTTGAGATACAAAGATATTTATTTCAATCCATTGATAATGGAAATGAACCTCATTCAGGACTTGTCAATGTGTGTTATAATCTTGACGGCTACGCGTATGATAACGCGGACTCGGGACCAAGATTAAATTTTGTATCAGGAGCGGGATTCAGTCATGCGGGAGCAACCGACAATCAGCCGGTATCTCCTATCGACCGGGAAGATCCCATGAACTTCTCCGACGGCTTCAATCTTAAATTTTCCGGTAAAAGAATTCCATTCGCAGGAATAACGGGTGTAGTTATTGACTCATTCGACATTTGTCTCGATACAATTATCACAGATATAAATTTATTTGTGGGAATAAATCACACGGCGGAAGAAGAGCTTGAGATCCAACTTGTTGGTCCGGGCGGTGAGTCGGTTTTAGTGTATGACAATCAATCACTCGTATCAAATTCAGATAATATCATTACAATTTTTGATGACAACGCTGACAGCAGTATTTCAAACAACGGAAGATATGTTTCTTTTGCTCCAGCCATCAGACCAAAGAATAATCTGAACACTATATTTGCAGGAAAAAATACCGGCGGTATCTGGAAGCTTGTTGTTAATGATCTCAGTGGAAGCGGGGTTGGAAGGATATCCGGCTGGGGAATGCAGTTCAATAATATTAATCTGAAACTCCCGACAATTTGTCTGAAAGTTTTTATGGAGGGATTTTACCGTGAAGATGATTCGACTATAGTTGATTCAATTAAGACGCACATAATTGAAAGTGAGACAATGGAAGAAGTGGGTGTTGCGGGTGAAACTCCTGATCTTGATAACTTTATCAGGTACAATTTCTATGAAGCGGATTATGATCTCAGATATTATTTACAGGTACGGCATAGAAATTCCATACAGATATGGAGCGCGAATCCGATCGCGTTTGATTTTCTTTCTGGCAGCATCAGATATGATTTTACTGAAAGCCCTGACTCAGCGTTCGGATCAAATGAAGTTGAAGTGGATGATGTTCCGCTCAGATACGCGATGTACGGAGGCGATGTAAATCAGGACGATAACGTAAATCTCACGGATATCCTCGCGGTGACCAATGATGCAAATCTGTTTACGGTCGGATATGTAGTTACGGATGTAACGGGGGATAACGTTGTAAATCTTAATGATGTTTTACTGACAACAAATAACTCTACCAACTTTGTAGTCGCGATAATTCCTTAATGTACAGATAAAAAACCCTCACAGTTTTATAGATCTGTGAGGGGTATTAAATTACTTTGGCAGCTTAATTAATATAGTGTCCATTCAAGCCTTCCGCTTTTGGAAAATATCCTCATACCTATTTTATCGCTGATGTTTATCGAATCCAATTTATAGTCATTAAGATATTTGTAATTCATACTATACACTCCCTGGGCAAGTCTCAATCTGTTTGTGAATTCACCCAACTTGTTGAACCGGGGATTTTCACCGTCAAAGACCTTAAAATTATCAAACATAATATATCCCACCCGATCATTCACAGAATTTTCAATTGTAATTAAGAACTCACTACTTTTCTTTTCCCACTCGGATTCCGCGTATCTGCTCACTGTTTCCATTACACTTTTATATTCTTCAGTCCAGTCTTTTTCTATAAAGCTGAATCCTGAATTGCTTACTCTGAAATTTGTATCACCGAATGAAACTGATATGGAATTCCCGCCGCGGTCATAGACCTTCTTACTGTATGTTTCGATCTCATTGAATTTGTTCTTGACCACTTCATCATAAATGCTGTCGAGCGCAGCGTCGCTTAATCTGAAATCCACTCTGACAATATTGCGGTATTTATTTTTTTCATAATAACAGCTGTCTTTGGAAATGAACATAGTTTCGGAAATATCGAGCATGCCTCCGTTCTCACTGTAAACTATTGTAAAGTCGGAAGGTCTTTTCTCCGGGAAGACATCATCAGTTGTTTTATTACCCGCTAGTTTCAGATTGCAGCTGTAAAGAAATAGGAGTGTGAGAATAATGAAGTTCATATTAATTTTTTTTTTATTTATTACTCTCTTATTGAAAAAATGTTCCGGTATCTCTGAAAATTTTTTATGACTCAGGCTGAGGTTCATTCTCTTCAACCGAAAACAGCTCCAGCTCTTTTTCTTTTCCTCTCAATATGATCGAACCGAGCGCTTCTGTTTTATATACCGGAGCATAGGTGATCATCTTGAGCAGTTCGCCGGAAGACAAAAGTTTTTTGCCGTACTTATTACATTCAGCCTGGATGCGGGCAGTTGTATTCATTGTATCACCGTGAAGCACGATATCTTTTTTAATATCGCCTATCTCACCGGCAATCACT
>JBDTLQ010000468.1:0-2944 GCA_039934715.1 Ignavibacteria bacterium
GCGTATCCGTCAGGAACGCTTATAGTTGATTTTACAAGATCAAAACCTGCATCTGTTTCAGCGGTTGTTGCATCCCAGATCTTCGTCCAGAGAGGTGCTCCGCCTGTTACAGGAATTTTCATCAGTAGCGCGTTATTTGAAGTAGTCGATCTTTTTCTAGTACCTGTGATCACCAGATAATTTCCGTCAAGAACTATAGAGTTTCCTTCTTCAAGAAAATTTGTGCTTCCGTAGGTATTTGACCACATTAAACCGCCGTTTGCATTGACCCTGAAAACTATGATGTCTTTTTCGGACTGCACATACGCATTTGTAAAACCGACAACTACAAAGCCCCCGTCAGACATCGGAATTATTTTCCTCGGTTCGGTTGACGGATAAAAATTTGCGGAAGGCATATTAAATCGGTAAACTTTTTTCCAGATCACTGCTCCATCATATGCAAGTTTTACCAACATTATATCCCATATGGCCAGTACACCTGAATAAAAATTTGTTCTTGCGGAAACTCCATAACAATTTGCCGAGGACTGATAGCATATAGAATAGGCTTCTTCCTTTGAACCGCTTTCCCAAGCGCTTGTTACAAAAGAATTATATCTGTATATCCAGTTCATATTTCCGTTCTGATTGTATTGGGCAACAAGCATTTTATTTCTCTTTTTGCTAAATACTTGTTTCTCATCCCAACCTGCGAGTGCCCAATTATTTTGATCTGTAATGACCTGCATGTATTGACTGTTCAATGAGTCGGATAATTTTTTAGAATATAAAAGTCCTGATGCTTTACTGAGCTTTACAAATATTGCCCGGTTCTTTGAAACCGAAAGATCGAACATGTTTCCGGCTAGTACATATCCCGAATCATTCAAGGTTTGGATAAGCGAATAACATTTATCATCGGATGTTGTACCAATAAGCCTTACAGATTCATGTGTTCCGTCCGGTCTGATTTTTGTAAACATCCAGTCGTACGGACCAATGCCGCATACAGGGTTATAAGAATATCCGGCAATGGCATAACCTTTATCCAATCTGTTTATGATCGACCTTCCGAATTCAGTTCCGGAAACTACACCGCATTTTACATCATAAGAACTTTCCTGATACTGGCTGAAGCAATTGCTGAAATCAGCAAAGATAATAAAAGTTAAGAATAAAATTTTAAGATAAGAAATTAAACTTTTCATTTTGGTATCCTCTTGTTTTAAATTTGTTAAGAAAAAATTCTTATACAAAAATACACTGATACATCGCAGCCGTTCAATCAAACAATTTCAATTTTGTTACAACTTTCATTCAAACATTATTTCATTAATTGTTTAAAATGTTTAATTTCATCCGGTAAACAAAGAATTTTGCGAAACGGATTGTAATATGATTTCTTACAAAGCAGTCATCTGATAAATAAGATTTATTAATGATAAAATTAAAAGTCCTTGAAATCATCCGTGAATTATCAAAAGAAGAGCTGAAAAAGTTCAGTGATTATCTTTGCTCGCCTTTATTTAATAAAAGGAAATTGATTTCAAGCCTGTTTGAGATTTATAAAAAATATTATCCTGATTTTGAAAATCCGAATTTCACCAAGGAGAGAGTTTTTAAAAAATTATTTCCCGGAAAGAAATATAATGATGAGATATTCCGAAATCTTAATTCAGTGCTGTTAAATTTTGCCGAAGATTTTCTCGCTTATATGAATTACTGCGGTAATTCCATTAGAGTCAAAAGACACCTCTTATCAGAATTTAACCGGAGAAAAATACTAGGATTGTTCACTAAAAATTTTGAAGAAGGGAAAAAGAAACTGGATTCTTCCGGACAAAAAGATCTTAATTATTTTTATAACCGGTATGAACTTTACCAGCAAAAGGATACATATAACAGCATCATCAATAAATTTTCCAAGGAAGATATTTCAATCGCAGAAAAGAACTTCCTGATTTTTTTCGTGATTAAGATACTGGAATTGCAGAACTATATTTTATATCAAAGCAATGTCCTTGGACTTGACAATTCTCTTTATCTTGGTGATACATTTATTGAAATAATTATGAAGAAAATTCCGGATGAAATAGTGCAGCTTCCACAGGTGCAGATTTATTACAACGGGCTAAGACTGGAACAGACCGGCAAGGAACAGTATTATATCATACTTAAAAAACTACTTATAGAATCCGGAAGTTTACTGAATAAAGATGAACTGTATAATAAATATCTTTACCTGATCAATTATATAAAAAAAACATATTCAACAAAAGAAGTAAAGACAAATGCAGAATTGATTCACCTCAGAAAAGAGATCATTGAAAAAAACCTGCTGATGGAGAATACAATTAAGAACATGTTCTTTCTTAATCTTGTGAAGTCGGGGCTGAAGGTAAAAGAGTATGAATGGATATTTAATTTTATTAATAACTACAGGACATTTCTCATTCCCAAGTATAAGGACAGCACGGTAAACCTGGCATTGGCACTATACTATTTTGAAAAAAGAGAATTTAATAAATCGCTTTCACATGCATCGCTTGTAAAGTATGAAGACAATTTTTACAATCTCCAGGTTAAAAATCTAAGCGCGAAGATCTATTTTGAAATGAATGATATTACAAGTCTGGTTAACTTTATTTCATCTTACAGAATGTATCTTTCCAAAAACCGTACAATAGTAAAGAAAGAAATTCAATCTCATAATTTATTTATCAATTTTCTCAGTAAGCTTGTAAGAATTAAAGAACAAAGAAAATTCCACAGACTTAAAGATCTTTCTAATGAAATATTAAAAGCAAATTTTGCAAACAACAGCTGGCTGAATGATAAAGTACAAGAACTGCTAACTGCTACTAATAACTGTTAAGGTAGAATACTATGAATAAAATTATTCGAATTATTAAAAACCAATACTATATCCTCAAGGTGGATTACAAAGTGCAGCCTTCTGAAA
>JBDTLQ010000469.1:0-2935 GCA_039934715.1 Ignavibacteria bacterium
ATCTAACGTAGCAAAAAAATGTTCCACCTGCAAAATCCAACATCGATTCAAACAAGCTGGTTCAAGTCCATCCAAGTCAATTGTAGCTATAGGGTTATCGCCGCTGAATTGATATGTTGATAAGGCGGGGAACTTCTTTTGTAACGGGTCAACAGAAAGGAACCGACCTAAACGTGGGTCATAGATACGATTGCCATAATCTATCTGATTGCCTGTCCCTTTTACTTCATTGTCAATTTCCTTCCCATTAAAACCATAACGGTAAGATGTAGAGCCAGTTTGATAAGTTCTCCCTGGCATTTGCATACCGCCCGGATAATAATCATTCGGACTTACTATATCTGCTTTGTAGCTATCAACTAATCCATCAGAATTCCCATCAACTTGTATTCTTCTGTCACTAACGGTTGCTAATACATTTCCCAAATGATTGCTTAATTCAAAGAGCTTTTCGCCTCTTGCAAAAATACTTTTTATTCCACCCGCAAAGCCACCAATTAAGACAACCGCCGTATCTGGTGCAACATGTGTAGTTGCTATTCCCAACCGGCTGCTTCCGTACAAATGCATTTCTGTTTGCGAAAGAGTGCCCGCAGCAGGCTTTGTGTACACACTCATTACATTACCGCTTGCATCCCGCACATACACCGTGGTATCAGTTGTTGTCTGCTTCATTGTCCTGTTACCAGAGGCATCATACACATACCTGGTTACTGCGCCTGATTTTGTAATGTTCAAAATTTTCCCATACACATTCCATTTTATGTTGGTAATGTTCTCAGCAGCTTCACTGGTCATATTTCCAATGGCATCATAAGTGTAATTGTTAGCATTCTGATTGTCTATATCCGTAGTATATTTTGTGGCAGATACATTATCTCGTACTTGTGAGAGTTGATTGTTGTTTGCATAATATTTATAGTTCAAACTATCCATCGTGTTACCGACATCGCCGTTTCTTAGGTATCCTAAAATATCCCATTGGGGTCATAGCTCACGCTTTCCTTATAGCTCGTATCACTTACCGGTGTGAAGGTTCCGGCAGTTAGCGATAAGCCATTGTACATATCTTAAGTGGTTAAGATTGCTAACGCCCTTGATGTACGGTTGTATGATTTGTTTAAAGCCGATGAAGTGTTTGAGAATGTAAATTTCTTTGATAAATCTTTGACGGGAAAAATAGCACTCGTTGAGCATCTGGATAAAAAAGAAAAAACCGCCTTCTATGCGGTTTTAGATGCCTTCCTCGGCAAAAAGAAAATGAAAGATGCTTTGAGTAATGTGCTGACTAATGTATAAAAAAAAGATGCAGGAATGCAGCATTGATATCTATCTAATACCAAAAAACAGGACTGACATCATTTAATGGTAATATCTTCTTTCTAATTGCTTTTGTAAGACCAGTTATTCTCATTTTTTCGAACCAATTTTTGTAAAGCATAAATGCCTTTTTAATTAACTCCCCATTAATTGTTTCAATATTTCGACCATCTTTATCTCTTAGTATTGGATAAGCAGAATAAGAATAAGGGTCTGCGAAGATTATATGATTAATAATAAACAAAGCTTCAACTTGAATCGAATAATATTCGATGCTCTTAGGAACTGTCTGCGACCTTTTCGGATTGTAGCAATTAACTTTAACCGCACACAAACTCGTATCTCCTTCATACTTTAACAATTCCTGAATCATTCTGATTTTTTCTTCTTCTTTATAATCTTTAAAATCAAAAAAATAAGAACATTGAAAAAGAGGTTTGCCCTGTTTTATGAATTCAATTTTATAATAGCTACTTTGGGGAGAGTTTGCAAAGTCGCAATTTATCTTCTCCTTCTCAAAATATTTTGAAAAACTACTTTGACTGTTACAATTTAGATTAAACAGTAAAACAAAACATATCAAACTATATCTTAAAATTATCATGGCTTTTTTATTGGTAATATAATTGGAAGTTTAACATATGTTGCGTTAGCTGCCGCTCTTTGAGGAGGAATTCTAAAATCAAACTTTGGAACACTTGGAGCTGATGTGAATATTCACAGCCATCGCGGCTATATTTCCATTGCACAATGGCGCTCCGTTTAAAACTTTGCTTATGCTTTAAGGTTTTATTTTCCAAAAAGAAACACAGCAACGACTGGTGTAATAAAAAACCAACAACACTTGTTACGAATTGTTCGCTTTAATTCTTATTATTTTATAGCCCCTTGCTGGTTGGTAGGCTCCGCGACATTGCCCGCCCTGTATACACAACAACGGCTGGCGGTGGACTTCGGGCTAACACTAATAAAGGCAAAGACAGGCTCTTTATCTAAAATCCTTTTCTTCTTATGTAATACAATTCTTGTCTATCTGTACAGTAAAGTAAAAAATATTGCTCCAATTCATTAAAATAAACATAGCTGTAATAATTCTTTTGGTTTAATAGCTCCTTATTAAAAGAGTTGCTACATTTTACTTCATCTAGATTATTAGTAGTTAGTGTAAACTTATAAAGCTCCGTTGTCTCAGGGTCAAGTGGGCAAGTTTTCCATTTACCTACCACCGAATCAGTTGTAATTTCTTTATTTTCCCATTCGTTTATGTCTGGAAAATTTTTATCTATGACCGCCCCGTTTACATTATATAGATATATTTCAAAGAGTTCTCCGTGAGAAGTAGCATTAAGAAAGTCTTTACGACAAGATTTATTATAACTGCCAACGTAGCCTTTAAATAATTTTTCAAAATCATTTTGTTTCAAGGGACTAAACGAAAATTCTGTATAAACTAAATATGATATTCCTAATATCGCAACAAATATCAAACCTAACAATATCTTTTTCATTATAATCATTTTTTTACTGGTACCGTAGCTTGTCCATATCCGTGTATAAAGAAACTTTTTCCATTGTTTTCTCCACCTGGTCTTCCATACCAAGTAGCAAAATCCCT
>JBDTLQ010000470.1:0-2933 GCA_039934715.1 Ignavibacteria bacterium
TGAATATCAGCATAAATCCGTGTCATCAGCGTGCAATTTTTTGTCGTGTACTTAGGTCACAAAGGCACTAAGTTCAATTTCTTCTACTAAGATCAATTTGAATTCATTTCATTTAAATGCAAAATTAATTCGAATCTAATTATTTTAACCACTGAGAACACTAAGCACAAAAAGTCTTATAACTATTATCATAATATTTATTAAACATGTTTTTGTATTAAGATTCTTAGTGACCTCAGTGTCCTTAGTGGTAAAATTCAGCAGCGTTCCTAAATGATAAAGATCAACTCAATAACTTCTTAACTCTGGCAACAACATTCTCAACCGTAAATCCATTTTCCTTCATCAGTGGATCCATAGGCGCCGACTTTCCGAATTCATTTATGCCGATCGAATCACCTTCATCCGTTACATACTTAAGCCAGCCAAGTGTTGAACCAGCCTCGATCGAAATTCTTTTTCTGATGTCTTTAGGAAAAACCTTTTCCTTATACTCTTTACTTTGCTTTTCAAATAATTCCCACGACGGCATGCTAACAACCCGTGTCTTAATGTTTTCAGATTTAAGTTTTTCCTGTGCTCCGAGTGCAAGCTGAACTTCAGATCCTGTTGCGATTATTATAAGATCGGGCTTGCCGTCCGTATCACTTAAAATGTATGCTCCCTTTTCCAACTCCTTCGCGCTTGTGAATTTTTTCTGATCAATGACTGGGACTTTCTGTCTTGTTAATATTAACGTTACCGGACCGCCCTTGTGCTCGAGCGCAACTCTCCATGCCTGCGCGGTTTCATTCGCGTCAGCCGGCCGTATCAGAATTAAATTCGGAATTGAACGGAGTGATATCAGTTGTTCAATGGGCTGATGTGTTGTACCGTCTTCTCCCAAAGCGATGCTGTCATGTGTAAAAATAAATATCGGTCTGATCCCCATGATAGCTGCCAGCCGTATAGGGGGTCTCATGTATTCTGAAAAAATAAGGAACGTCGCTCCGTACGCTATCATGGGTTTTGTAAGTGTAATGCCGTTAAGCTCGGCTCCCATTGAATGCTCTCTTACACCAAAGTGCAGATTTCGTCCGCTGTAATTTCCCGGTTCAAAATCACCGCACTCTTTCATGAATGTATCTGTCGATGGCTCAAGGTCAGCTGAACCACCGATCATATCGGGAAAAAATTTCGCGATCGCGTTGATCGTTTTTCCTGATGCCTGCCTCGTCGCGACAGCTCCGTCTTTAACATCAAACACCGGTATTGCTTTTGTCCAGCCTTCAGGAAATTTCTGATCGGCGGAGCTTTCATATTCATCTGCAAGTTCCCTAAAATTTTTTTTGTATTCTGAAAGTAATTTTTTCCAACCATCAAATGTCTTTTTCCCGTTATCACCAATTTCTCTGAAATGCTTCAATACTTCATCGGGTACATAAAAGAATTTTTCCGGATCCCAGCCAAGATTAATTTTTGTCAGCTTAACTTCTTCATCTCCGAGAGCTGAACCGTGAGCTGCTGCGGTATCAACCTTGTTCGGACTTCCGTAAGCAATATGTGTCCTGATCTTTATTAATGAAGGCCTGTCCTTTTCGTCTTTAGCTGCCTGTATAGCATTTGAAATTTTATCAATATCATTACCATCTTCAACGATCTGCACATGCCAGCCAAATGCTTCAAACCGTTTAGCAGTGTCCTCTGTAAAAGTAATTTCAGTTTTACCTTCTATGGAAATATGATTGTCATCATAAAGATAGATCAGATTACCAAGCTTCAAATGACCCGCGAACGAAGCAGACTCCGATGAGATGCCTTCCATCAGATCGCCGTCACTGCATATCACATAAATATTATAATTGAAAATTTCGAAACCGGGTTTGTTGTATCTTGCAGCAAGAAATTTCTGAGCGATGCCAAATCCAACACCGTTTGCAAAACCCTGGCCAAGCGGACCGGTTGTAGTTTCCACACCTTTTGTCAGATGATATTCAGGATGTCCGGGAGTTTTACTGTCGAGCTGCCTGAAATTCTTTATGTCATCAATTGTGAGGTCAACACCGGTAAGATAGAGCAAGCTGTACAAGAGCATGCTGCCATGACCCGCCGACAAAATAAACCTGTCACGGTTTGCCCAATCGGGATTGGCGGGATCAAAATTCAGGAATTTACTCCATAGAGCATAAGCCATTGGTGCAGCTCCCATCGGCATTCCGGGATGACCGGAGTTCGCTTTCTGCACTGCATCCACAGAGAGCAAACGAATAGTGTTGATGCAAAGAATATCCAGATCGTTCATTTAATTTTATTTACAAATAAAATACTCAATAATAAAATTAAAATAAAATTAATTTTGAAATTAATTTAAGACCAGAAGTAAATCTTTTGCCCGAACAGTAAGAAGCTGATTTTTTTTTTAGCAAAAAAAATTAAGGAGACAGATTATTTTTTGTCTCTTTTTTTCAATTATACCTCTCACTTTGATCCAACCGGCAAACCATTTTCAACACTAAGGACACTGAGGACACAAGATCTTTTGAATTGAGATGAGATCTTGTCTTTCACTCTTTCATTTTTAAAAAACATTTTAATAAAACCGCATAGAACGCAAAGCAGTAGCAAAGTTCAAAAAGATTAAGTTTCAATTTCTAATATGACATTTAAATTAATATTCTTTGCGATCTTTGCGCATTCTTCGCGATCTTTGCGTTAAAAAAATGCCTCAAGGGGTTCTATTAAATTTCTTTTTAAATATTGCATTTTAAGTAAATAGAACAAATAAATTTCAAAGTAAAAAATAATTTGGACAGCAATGCCGACGCACAATACGTTTTTCTAATTACTGGTTTGAAATTCTTATTATAAAACTTTATTTTTGTTTTCTAAATTTTTTTACGGGCGATTAGCTCAATTGGCTAGAGCACCTCGCTTACACCGAGGGGGTTTGAGGT
>JBDTLQ010000471.1:0-2932 GCA_039934715.1 Ignavibacteria bacterium
AAAATAATTTGGACAGCAATAAATCAGATTTTATTGTAATACATGAATAGAAGGACCCAAATAAATCATTTAACCTTTAACTTTTAACCTTAAACTTTTAACTTGTACACGCCGCCCCGTTAGGCTAATGGATAAACCAACAGACTACGAATCTGTGTATAGAGGTTCGACTCCTCTACGGGGTACAAAAAAGTAATTACATTGAAAGGGAATTTGAAAAAAATATTACCGGTAATATTATCTATCCTTATATTTACTTCTGTTTTTGTTTTTGTAATATTAAGAAACCCGGATAATAACAAACAGTTGATACAGCTCTCACCTAAGAATTACCTTTATAAAGATAAGTACGGTGAAACAAAAATTTACGATTCAAAAGATGTTTCGACAGAAGCTTACGTGACGAACATCAGGGTAAATGAAACCGGCGGTGTCTCAGAACCTAAGATCATATCTAATCCGAAAAACAGCAGCAAGCTTGCCCTATCCGCTAATGATTTTTTGATCAAGGAAAATTACGCGAGAATTTTTGTTTCGGATGATGCCGGTGCTGACTGGAAACAAAAAGAAATCCCGCTATCTCCAAAATTCAAACAGTCAACGTATTCAGATCCGTGGATCGATTACGATACCGAGGGGAATATATTTTTTGTAGCGATCCAGACGGACGCGCTGGAGAATGGAAGAGAAGCAATATGCCTGGCAGTTTCATATGATGACGGAAATACCTGGCGGAATGATTTTAACTTTGTGGATCATAACAACAAGGAAAACATTCATATGGACCGTCCAAAGATCTATGTTGAAAAAAACTCTCGCGGTAAAAATTCTATTTATGTGAGCTGGTTGGAAATAAAAGGTATTAAAACTTTCATAATGTTTTCAAAAAGTACCGATGGTGGAAATACTTTTACACCACCGGTGAGTATAGACAGAAACAGAGTTGAGTTCTGTTCGATGACATCAAATTCAAACGGGGAACTTTTCCTTGTTTACTTTAAGGATGAAGATAATATTTCGATCCGGAAGTCTGCAGACGGAGGAGATCACTGGGGTAAAACATTTTCAACCCATTACTTTGATCCTTCAGGATCGATCTCCGAGGATCAGTATTTAATAAAGACTCCTTCGGGTAAGGGAATAAGAATTAATTCCGAACCTGCAATAGTTAATTCAAAATCGGATGATCTTCTTATGACCTATTCGGCAGCAGGTGAAGATTCCGATTTGTCGGATGTTTATTTTACCAGGCTAAAAAAAAATTCAATGGAATTTACAACCCCTGTACGTGTTCACTCCGACAGGACACTGAACGATCAGTTCCTTCCATCGATAACTGTTGATGGTTCAGATAATATTTATGTGCTTTATCAGGATTCAAGAAATGATTCCAATAATATTTTTACCGAGACATATGTATCTGTTTCCACTGACGGAGGTCTGACATTTATGGATCAAAAACTTTCAACAAAAAATTTCAATCCCTGTCTTGTGGCAATTGATGGTTACATAGGTGACTATAATTCCTGTATTGTCAGCGATGATAAGCTCATTGGTGTGTGGACAGACGGAAGAAACAACAACCTTGATCTTTATACAGGGATGTTTGATGTAAACGAATTTATTAAAAATAAGAATCACTGAATTTTCTGAATTCCTTCAGAGCAATCGCTCTGTGAGAAATACTATTTTTTGCCTCATCTGTCAGCTCCGCAAAAGTTTTTGACATTCCTTCGGGAATAAAAACCGGATCATATCCGAAACCGTTATGACCACGCGGTTTAGAAATTATCCTTCCCTTGCATAAACCTTTAAAGAATCGAAATTCTCCCGGATCTTTATAATAGCAGATGACCGATCTGAAAGAAGCAGTCTTTTTATTTTCGGGTACATTCTTTAGTTCCGACAGAAGTTTATTGCAGTTATCTTCATATGACACATGCTCGCCGGCGTACCTTGCCGAATATACCCCGGGAGCTCCCTCCAATTCATCAACAAACAATCCAGTGTCATCAGATAAAGAAGGAATGTTTAAGATGTCATATATTTCTTTTGCTTTTTTGAAAGCATTTTCTTCGAGTGTGGTCCCGTTCTCGATGACTTCAGTAGTTATTCCGAAGTCGTTAAGAGAATACAATTGAATCCCGGTGATGTCTTTTAAGACAGACCTGATCTCATTTATTTTGTGTGTATTGTTGGACGCAATCAAAATTTTGTTCATGGATCAAAGTATATATTTATTTTAAAAAAAATAATTTAATTTTGCATCAGCCGGGTAAAATATTCCGTCAATTTAACCGGTCATTCTCAGATCTTTTTACAAGCCATTATAATAAAATTAAATTAACTCATGAGAAAATTTCTTAAGATTTCTATAATAGTTTTCGGTTCAATATTGATCTTGTTTTTTCTGGGCTATGCTTATATCACATTAAAGTATCCTGTAGTTGTACCTGCGCCTGATATGAAAATTACTTCAACGCCGGAAATGATTGAAAGAGGAAAATATCTTGCGAATAATTTTGCCGGATGTATTGATTGTCATTCACAAAGGGATTATGGAAAATACGGAGGACCAATTCTTTCCGGAACTGAGGGTAAAGGCGGAGAAGATCTTGGAGAAGGTGCCGGTTTTGTACCCGCGAAAAATATAACATCCGATAGGGAAACCGGGATCGGTAACTGGACGGATGGTGAAATTTTCAGAGCAATAACAATGGGTGTTGATAAAGAAGGTGAAGCGTTGGGACCTATGATGCCTTACTTATTTTTCAGGGAAATGGATGAAGAGGATATCAAAGCCATGATTGCATATATAAGAACTTTACCCCCGATAAAAAATCAAATACCGGAACATAACTTTAATTTCCCTGTTAATCTGATCTTCAGAACCCTTCCTAATAAAAATCCTGATTTTAAAAAACGTCCTTAT
>JBDTLQ010000472.1:0-2926 GCA_039934715.1 Ignavibacteria bacterium
TTATTATATCCGCGTTGTTGTGTCTCGGAACGTCTTTATCCTGAATGTTTGTAAACACGATCTTTCTGTCGAAGATGGTCATATTTGGCAATTCGGATTTTGAAATTTTTATATGCTCACCTGTCTTTTCAAACCTTGAACATATTCTTATAAGATCACTGATCGTCGCGTTCTGTCTCGAATTATCTTTTATTATTTTAAAGTCCAGGCTCGCTTCGTAGATCGACTTTATCACTCCGCCTCTTTTAATAAATTCAGTCGCGTCTGTATCAAGTTCTTCCGAAACGTAACCTTCAAGCCTTATCATAAAGAATATTTCTTTCTCTGCCTTCTTCATCAGTTCCATGAACTTAGCCTGTCTGTGCTTGTTAAATCCTCTTATTAATTCTATGTTTACGTTCTTGTTGTCCGGGGACTCTTCTGTTCTATGTAATATTTCGAATTCATTAAAAGTTGCTTTGACATTCTCAATCCTTGATGTGTTGTTCTGACTGATCTCCTTTTCAATTTTGTCCGAGATTACTCTTGGGTCGATGAGTTCAAACTTTAATATTGTGTTTGTCTCAATCTCATTACAAAATCCTCTGGAGACAAATGATTTCAGAACTTCATACACAGCAGTTCTTCTTATCCCTGCCTTTTCCGCGATCTCTGATGCACTAAGAACAGAACCCTTTAACAAAACTAAAAAAATCTTAGACTCGTATTCTTTAAATCCAATTTGCTGAAGTTTGTATATTAATTCTTTGGATTGCAATATTGTTGTCTTTTAGATTTAATGCAATATTGCATTAAATATTTTTTTATGTCAATAGCTATTTTTATACCCCAAAAATTTTAAAGAACAGGATGAACATTTTTAATTAGACAATAATTTACAGTTGATGTGACGAAGTAAATTTACTTTGCAACAATGTTGATCATTTTATTTTTCACCGTAACTATCTTCAATATTTCTTTTCCCGTAATGAATTTTTTTACATTTTCATTGTTGAGTGCAGTGTTTTCCAATATCTTCTCATCTGTATTAACATCAAATTCCTGCTTCGCACGTACCTTTCCGTTGACCTGGAATACAACAGTCACTACATCCTCTTTGATTAACTCTGCGTCATACTGGGGCCACTTCTCATTTTGAATACTTGAGTCATGTCCAAGTCTCTGCCAAAGCTCTTCAGATATATGAGGAGCAAATGGTGAAAGTAATAGTATAAGTTTTTTTATTGTACTCCTGCTGACCTTATCTAACTTATACAGTTCATTAACGAAAATCATAAGGTAAGAGATTGCAGTATTGAATTTCATATCACCGTCCTCTATATCATCGGTCACCTTTTTAATGGTCTGTTGTAAAAGCTTATTAATTTTTTCATCTGGTTCATCGCTGACAATACTGTATTTAATGTTACCCGTATTTTCATCTACGATCAATCTCCAAATCCTGTTAAGAAATCTGTTCAATCCCTCAACACCTTTTGTGTTCCACGGTTTTGTCGCTTCAAGCGGTCCGAGAAACATCTCAAACAATCTAAGTGAGTCCGCGCCATGGCTGCTGATTATATCTGCGGGATTAATGACATTGCCTCTGGACTTGCTCATCTTTACTCCGTCTTCACCAAGTATCATTCCCTGATTGAATAATTTTTTGAACGGCTCATCATGTGAAACATATCCAAGGTCAAATAAAACTTTGTACCAGAATCTCGCATAGATAAGATGCAGCACTGCATGTTCCGAACCGCCTATGTAAAGATCAACGGGCATCCATTCTTTTTCTTTGACCGGACTGCAAAAGATTGTATCATTTTCCGGATCCAGAAATCTAAGAAAGTACCAGCACGAACCTGCCCACTGAGGCATAGTGTTGGTTTCTCTCCTTGCCTTCCTGCCGGTTTCTTTATCAATTGTATTGACCCATGATTCAATATTAGCTAAAGGTGACTCGCCTGTTCCGCTTGATTTATAAACTTCAACATCAGGCAACGCCAATGGTAATTCACTTTCATCCAGCGCCTTGAATGTTCCGTCGTCAAAATGAATTATCGGGAACGGCTCTCCCCAAAATCTCTGACGTGAAAATAACCAGTCCCGCAGTTTGTAGCTTACTGACCTTTTACCGATCCCCTTCTCTTCGATCCAGCTGTTCATTTTTTTTATAGCTTCCTCTGAAGTCATGCCGTTTAAAAAATCAGAGTTGACCGCAAAACCATCACCCGAAAAAAACTCTTCACCGGTTTTTGTTTTCTCTGAAAAACTTTCTACCTCATCTTCTTTCATATCAGGTGGAATTACAACCGGAATTATCTCAAGACCAAACTTCCTTGCAAACTCATTGTCTCTTTCATCATGTCCGGGAACTCCCATTATTGCACCGGTACCATAGCTTGCCAATACATAATCCGAGATCAGTACGGGTATCTTCTTGCCGTTAACAGGATTTATTGCAAATGCCCCTGTGAACTCACCCGTTTTCTCTTTTGATAATTCAGTCCTCTCCAGATCAGACTTGCGCTCAGCTTTTTCCAGGTACTTTTTTACTTTCTCTTTGTTCTCATCCGTTGTGATTTCTTTTACTAAAGGATGCTCAGGAGAAAGTATCATGTATGTAACTCCAAAGATAGTGTCAGGTCTTGTTGTAAATACTTCAATAAATTTTTCGTCTTTTAATTTTGGACTTTCCGTTTTAAACCTGATCGTTGCACCTTCGCTTCTTCCTATCCAGTTTCTCTGAAGCTCTTTGACACTATGAGGCCAGTCAAGTTTGGAAAGATCCTTCAAAAGCCTGTCGGCATATTTTGTGATCCTGAGATTCCATTGCTTCATGTTTCGCCGTATCACCGTAAATCCTTTTTCTATCTGTTCAGGCACTTCTTCATTTGAAAGTACAGTCCCCAGCTCCGGGCTCCAGTTAACCGGAACTTCAGCA
>JBDTLQ010000473.1:0-2905 GCA_039934715.1 Ignavibacteria bacterium
GGTGTTCCGACTCCCATCAGATATCTTGGCTTGTCTGAAGGAAGATGATCAGTCGAATGATCTACGACATCATACATCAGGCTGTTATCTTCGCCTACAGCAAGACCGCCTATCGCGTGTCCGTCAAAATCTATCTGTATCAGATCCTCAATACTTTTTTTTCTCAGATCCTTAAAAGTGCTTCCCTGATTTATCGAAAACAGCCGCTGCTTGTGCCCGTACCTTTCACTGGTATTTTTAAAATGTTCATAACATCTTTTTTCCCATTGAAATGTAAGAGCGATGGATCTTCTCACAACAGATTCTTCCGAAGGATGCGGCAGACATTCATCAAGCGGCATCATAATATCCGAACCAATGACACGCTGAATATCAATCACACTTTCCGGACTGAAAAAATATTTATCACCATTGAGATGTGAAGAAAACTCAACACCATCTCCGGATATCTTTCTTAATTTCGCCAGGCTGAAGATCTGAAACCCGCCGCTGTCAGTAAGAATACTTTTGTGCCAGTTCATGAACTTATGCAGACCACCGGCATTTTCCATAACTTCTATCCCGGGTCTTAAAAATAAGTGATAAGTATTACCAAGAATTATTCTTGCATCAAGTTCATCAAGTTCACGCTGCTGAACCGCCTTTACCGTACCTAATGTACCTACAGGCATGAATACCGGAGTTTCAATTTCGGAATGATCTGTCCTGATTAATCCTGTTCTCGCTTTGACACCAGCTTCATTGCTATTTGAAAGAACGGTAAAAAATTTATTCATTAAAGTACCTTTGTTCGTCAATGGTCAATCGTCAATCGTCAATCGTCAATCGTAAATCGTAAATCGCGTGCATGGCAGATCAATCGTCAAATAGTCAGTCAATAAAATAAATCTAAAATCAAAAATGTAAGATCTAAAATTCCAAATCCGAAATTCCAAATCCCAAATCCGAAATTCCAAATCCAAAATCCCAAATCCGAAATTACAAATCCGAAATCCCATCTCACAGCTTCCCAGTTCTTCGACACTGATCTGTGAAATAACATTACCGAGAGTGAATTCTTTGTCCAGTCACGGAAGACCCTTGTGTATCCGAATTTCCTGTATCTTCTCGGAGATTCATAGACAAGAAAGTCTCTTCTGAATTTTACCTTTCCCAGCTTTCTTAATCTTTTGAACAGATCAAAATCTTCACCGGCGGCAAGCTTCTCATTATATCCGGCAACTTCGAAGAATTTTTCTCTTCTTACTATCTGACATTCACCTCGTCCCATTCCCATCAGAAACTTATTCAGGAAAGCTACATAGTTATTATAAAAACCGTGAAAGAGCTTATCTGAAAATCTAACCTCTTCAGGAAAAACTTCTATCCTGCAGGCAATGGCTATGACATTTTTTTTTTCAAACTGACGGATGACTTCCTTTAGAAAGTAAACTATATTATTTACACAGGTATCTGCATTTAAAAAAATAAGAACATCTCCCAGAGAATTTTTAGCTCCTTCATTTCTTCCCTGAGAGATGTTCTGTGAATATTTTTCGGTATGTAAAATTAACCTGTCTGCATTTTCTTTCGCGATTTCTTTTGTCAGATCCCTGCTTCCGCCGTCACTGACTATAACTTCCAGATCATATTCTTTCTTTAATTCATCGGTAAACTGGCTCAACAATCTTTTTAACAGCTTCTCTTCATTCAGAGCGGGAATAATAATACTGAATTTTTTTCCGGATCTGACGCTATCGTGCATTCAATAAAGCCTGGTATCCCTTCTTATCAAGGGTCTTTAATCCGGCAGCAGAAACTCTTATGGTGATCCATCTTTTTTCCTCTTCGATCCAGATCCTTTTCTTTTGCAAATTAGGCAGCTGTCTCCTTTTGGTTTTATTATTTGCATGGGAAACATTATTTCCTGTAAGAGGTCTCTTTCCTGTTACTGCGCAAACTTTTGACATTTTATTTCTCTCCTTTTATCTATGGTTTATAAGGTTTGTATGTGGACTCATAAACTTTCATATTCCTGTCCAAAAATTTATATGTGCCCTTTTCTGTCTTTATTGCATCTACCAATCTGACATTAATCAGCTTTGTTTCTTTATTGGTATCCGGACACATTACAAGCTGCTCTGATTTCTTTCCAAGCTTGCTTGCTTTGTCCGCAAATGTTTGTTGTTTAGCCATTAGATTATTTCTCTTTTAATTTATGCAAATATACTTTTAACTGCTTAAAAATAAAAGCCACTTTTTAATTTGGATTTGGAATTTCGAATTTGTGATTTAGGAGTTTTACAAATTTTTATTCTAATCTATAAGCTAAAAATACCTTAAAACAAAATTCCAAATTCGAAATCCCAAATCCCAAATCATTTAATTCCTAATTCGTAATTCTTAATTGACTCCCGTATCTTATCATTCACTTTCAATCTTACCATCTCCTCCGCTTTAAGTATCATGTTCTTGATCGCTATCGGAGAAGATTTACCATGACCGATTATCGTTACACCATTTATTCCAAGTAAAGGTACTCCGCCGTATTCCTGATAATCAAAATCCTTTAACACTACATTCTTCAATGTGCCGTACATCATTCCGGTCCACATCTTTTTAAAAAATCCCTGTGCCGCGTATGCTTTGAATTTTCCTTTAATCACATCAAGAACACTTTCGGCGAATTTCAGAATCACATTTCCCACAAACCCGTCGCAGACTATCACATCCGCCTTTCCTCTTAATACATCCCTTCCTTCTACATTACCTATGAAATTCAGATTAGACTTTTCAAGAAGTTCATATGCCCCGATCGTCAGTGCATCGCCTTTTGATTTTTCCTCACCTACACTCAGTAGTCCGATCTTTGGCTCCTTAACGTTGTATATATTTTTCATGTAGATATCTCCCATTATCGCAAACT
>JBDTLQ010000474.1:0-2871 GCA_039934715.1 Ignavibacteria bacterium
GAAGTTCTGAAATAACAGTAGAAGTTTGAGGTTGATGGCATTCTGTTTTGCCATCAGTGCTTTCTGGTTGATATTCAAATCCGGTGGGGGCACCTCCGTGGTTTCAATTCCTTTAATTTTGACAGAGTCTACACTTACCATTGCTGCAATTACGTTTGATCCCGAACATCCGTAAAATAAATATCCATACAAATGAGCGACTCTAGTAGAAAATGGCTTGTGCAAATTGAAAGTTGGCGAGGATGGAAGGTTTCAGCCTCATTTATTAAAGAACTGAATAAACAGCTTCAAGAAAAATTTGAAACAGCTACCGGTATAGAATTTGAAGGTAATAAGTTTCATTTTATGTTAGAGAATGATGATAGTGATTTGCAATACTTTGAAAATGAAAGACCACCATATGGACAATTTATTGGGACTTTAATGTACTCGAAAGGTCAGATTGATTCAACAATTGTCTGGAATGACAAAGATGAAAAGTCTATCATTAGAATTGAAGATGAAATAGCTGGTCGAAATGTTCAATTCGAGTGGTCAAAATTACCTGCAAAAGATCCAAGCAAAACAGAAAAAAGAAAATCAACCAAAACTGATTTACGTTCTAACTACTCATTTAATGTTTCCTTTCCGGTCACTTGCTATTATCCCCAAATAGGCACTGATATTTCTTTTATTATTACAATTAAAGATGAAGTTGAGGTTTCTAAAATCGAAGAGGTTTTACTAATGGCTCAAAATGAATGGAACAAACACGCATTAACGCAGCAGCCCGGAGACGAGCTTAGGAAAGGTGTAATTCACTCTGTAAGATTCAATCAAATGGATGAAGATGGTAGAGCGGTTTTTTATGTTGATATTGGATCGGCGGCAGAATCAGGGTATAAGGTATTAATTGAATCGCTTGGGAATCAAGATCTTGGAATTTTGGAAATTGAAATTGAAAATGGATGAAGTCAACAGCCGTAAACGCAGGATAAGTAAGCCTACATTTTGTCACTTCGGAATTCTGCATTCAGACCACACAGGGATTTTTTTTCACATTTTTTAAAAAAAGCCGGCCCAAACCGGTCACATTTTGACCTGCTCAAGACATATAGGATAGAATGAACTCAGGTTATCCTGCATTTCATTCCGGGATATTATTTCTTCACCTATACAATTTGAAAACAATGAACATTAAACTATTTCAAACAAGGCTGGATGACAAGCACATCCAACAGGACCAGGAAGCCATCAATAACTTTATGGAATCCGTGACAGTCAAAAAAACAGCTACACAATTTGTCATCGGCCAACCGGACTTTTGGTCGGTACTGGTTTTCTATGAGAATGGCAAAACACACAAGAACGGATCAAGGGAGAGTGACAAAATATCTTTTGATCCTGAAGTTGAATTGACAGAGGAAGAAAAACAAATCTTCGGTGCCTTAAAACAATGGCGAAGGGACAGAGCCAAAGAAGTGAATGTGCCGGAATACCTGGTCTGTCACAATGCTGAACTGATCACCGTATCAAAGACAAGACCGAGATCAATGGAAGATTTAATTAAGATAAAAGGATTCGGCGATCAGAAAATTTCAAAATATGGTGATGATATAATTGCCGTCGTAAATGCATTTTAAAAAAGAAAAGGCCTCCCGTCAAGGAGGCCTTTAATCAATCCAATTCATTAAAAAAAGGAATCGCTCTCTTATCCTCGGCAGGCATCTTTGATAGCCTGTAGATCTTCTTTGCTGTTCACAACAACCTGTGTACCATCTTTAAGTGTAACTGTAACCGGGAATACGATTTCAGGACGAGCATGCTGACCAGGGTTATTTTTGTTCCAGTCATGTGCAGCCCGACCAAGCTCCTGAGGAGAATTGACAACCACCTGCGTACCATCAGCGAAAGAAACTGTAACGGGGAACACAAGAGTGAAACATGGGCCTCCAGGACCACCTCCCTCGTGATGTCCACCGCCATGATGTCCACCGCCAAGTGTATCGGGACCACCACCGCCATGATTTCCACCACCACTTAGAACCGGCTTGCAAAGTGCTATCAGGTCTTTCACGGCCTGAGGATTGTCAACAGTGATGATTTCACCGGCCTGATTGATCACCTGTATCGGGAATACAAGAGTTGGCCTGTTATTCGGCTGAGGTTTTCCGCCATTAGCGATATACCAATCGCGGATAGCTTGTCTAAGCGTGACATAATCGGTCACTTCTACTGTAGAGCTGTCTGAAAACTGCACGGTAACAGGAAAAACCAATTCGTAGCAGCCGGTCATACCGACACCACATCCGGTCTCAATGCCCCGTGTAGAAAGAAGCACAAAATTGTCAACACCTGTCGCGGCATCATCTTTCTGACAAGAGGTAAAAAAACCTGCTATCATAACAGATAAAACCAACCCGAAAGACTTAATGAAATTTTTGTTCATGTTTAATAATTTTAATGATTAATATTTCGATTTCAACACTAAGAAGAAGGCAAAGTAGTTTTGTACTCATGCACAGAGATAAAAAAATTGATCATAACCTGAGCTGTGAAGGAATATACTATCTCCGGTTAAAAGCGATACTCCTCAAGGTGGGTTTTGGAAAAAAATATTATGTAGCCTACTTTGTGAATATCGAAAAGACAATAGTTCATACTAAATTCTATCTTTAATATGATACTCAATATATAACTTAACAAAACTTACTCCGCAAATGGCACTTACCAATCTCACCTCACTTACGGTTGAACAATACCGGGCACTGAACATCACCCCATTTTCAAAAGCTCCCGGCAGATCTTCATCCGGAAGTCCGGACAGTAGAACCGCATTTCAGTTAGCAGGATTTGTCGGAACCAGCGTTATGGCTTTTACATTGACGAATC
>JBDTLQ010000475.1:0-2869 GCA_039934715.1 Ignavibacteria bacterium
GCGCAAACTGATAACGGCTTTGGGGCTTTTGACTTTAATATCTGCAAAATATTTACGGATAAGTTTTTCTGCGGTATCGTAATCAATATCTCCGGCTACAATTAATACCGAGTTTTCAGGAGAATAATAGCTGTTGTGAAAATCTGTAGCTTCCTTTACTGAAAACGACTGAATATCTTCTATCTCTCCTATGATAGCGGATTCATATCCGGATCCCCGGAATACATTAGCGAATACATTTTTGAATGTTGTCCCGTAAGGAGCATTGTCATGGACCTGTTTCTTTTCTTCGATGACTACATTCTTCTGATTGAGAAGATTGTCTTCGGAAATGTTCAGTGAATTCATCCTTTCGGATTCAAGCCACAGCGACATTTCAAGATTGTTAGAAGGCATGAGATCATAATAGACTGTGACATCCTGCATTGTAAACGCATTGCAGATGCCTCCGGATTTCATCACATACTTAAAATGTTCATTCTTCTGAATGTTATCTGAACCCTGGAACATCATATGTTCAAAAAGATGAGCTATTCCTTTTTTATTTTCATCTTCATCCTTTGACCCGACCTTGTAACCGACAGTTACATTGACGATAGGATTTTTATTATCCTTATAAAGGATACAATGAAGTCCGTTCGGGAGATCAAATTCTCTGAAATCAATACTTTTTTGGGGGGTAAGTAAATCAGTGTTTGAACCGGTAGCAGTTTTATATCTCTTCATTGAAGAAACTTAAAATTTCAAAAGACAAAGTAACTGATTTGTAATAAAAATGCAGGGCAAATTTCAATTGAAATATTATCGTAATAAGATTACATTAATTACAAAAAGTTGATCATGTTTAAAAATTCAAACTAAAAATAAGGAGATAATATGAAATCCAAATTCAAACTATACTTTAGTTATTTGATAACATTATACTTGTTCACGTTATTTTTCAGCAATGTGGTTTTGTCCAATCCGATAAATGCGTACATTGATAATGTTTCGCCGACTATGAATGCAAACAGTGCAAATAAATCTTCAAACATAACTATTGTTTTTACTCAGGAAATAAATCCTGCCACAATCAATCCCGCGAACATAAAAGTTTTCGGCTATCAGACAGGACTGAAATCTATAGTGGTTGATTATAATCCTGCTACAAAAACCGCAACCCTGAATCCTAATCTTGACTTTAAGTATGGTGAAATAATCAGTGTGACGCTTACAAATGAAATCAAAACTTCGATCAATGAAAACATTATACCTTTTGTTTACAAATTCACTATTCAGGCAATTGGTGGAAACGGAATTTTTACGCGGTCTTCCGGTATTGATAATATTGTTTCTGCTGAACTAAATAGCGGTGATATTGACGGAGATAATGATGTTGATCTTGTGATCAACAATAAAACATATAAGAATAATGGCAATGCAGTTTTTACTTTCTCATCCGAATTGAGCATGACAGGAATTCCCGAGCTTGCAGATTTTGACAGTGATGGAGCTCTTGATATCCTAATTGAAAATTCCGGTAATATATATTTTTATAGAAATGACGGAACTGGTAATTTTATTCAGACATATGTTTTCAATGGTTTTTTAGATGCTTACGGCGATCTTGACGGGGATGGTTATTTAGATATTGCATACCTTAATGGACATAATTTAATAACTTTAAAAAACAATAATGGAATGTTTGAGAGTGATACGACTCTTCCTTTAAGTAGTTGCGGGAGCGGATATTCAGATAAAATAATAATTGACGAAATGAATAATGACGGAGTGTTGGATTTAATAGGAGTTCTCGGATCTTTTGGGGGCGGTATTGGACCTGAGCTCCCTAACTTATGCAGGAATTACAATTTGTCAATGAAATCCAAAGGAATATTTTCCTCAAATGTAGTCTTTTACGGTACAGTTGAGGGTAGTACAATTATATATACTTATAGGGATTCAAAAACTTTTGACTTTAATAATGACGGATATGTGGACATAATCTCTCCTGCCACTAAATTAGAAAATAATGGGAATGAAACCTTTACGGATAATCAAAATTGGGGATTTTCTTTTTCCTTAATTTCTGATTTTAATGCTGATGGTTTCATTGATGTAGTAAGAAGCATTACCTATGCTGCTTTAGTTCCTCTTTATACAGATATAAATGACGGAATCGGGAACTTCACACCGATTGTTAGTAACAACGGCCGGTTTTCTTCGGGTTCAGCCGGAGATTTTGATAACGACGGCGATATTGATGTAGCTGCATTTGATTACAATGTTCATGAAGTTTCAATATTGCTGAACGGTGATACACCTTCGCCTGTTGAGCTGTCATCTTTCAGTTCGGTTGTGAATACAGGCAATGTTACTTTAAACTGGACTACGGCATCGGAAGATAACAACAAAGGTTTTGAAGTTGAACGGTCACTTGTTAAGAATCAGAGTTCAAACGATTGGAGCAAAATTGGATTTGTTGAAGGCAGCGGATCGACAAATGCTCCGAACAGTTACCAATACTCAGACAATAATCTTCCTTCAGGAAAATATAAATATAGATTAAAGCAAATAGACTTCAACGGGAACTATAAGTATTACAATCTCGCCGGGGAAGTTGTTATAGGAGTTCCCGGGAAGTTTGAACTCTTACAAAATTATCCCAATCCCTTTAATCCAAATACGTCAATCAGCTATCGCGTAGCTGCCAATAATTTTGTTTCCCTGAAGGTTTTTGATAACTCGGGAAGAGAGATCAAAACATTAGTAAATGAAGTTCAGGAAGCCGGATATTACTCAATAGATTTCAACGGCAGCGGTCTTGCAAGCGGAATTTATTTTTACAGAATGCAGACCGGAGCATATTCGGAAACAAAGAAAATGTTTT
>JBDTLQ010000476.1:0-2862 GCA_039934715.1 Ignavibacteria bacterium
ATTTATGGTTAAAAGATATAGCTCCCTCAACCGAACTTAGAAAATGGTTTGCTCACGATCATAAAAAGTGGGAATCATTTAAGAAAAAATACAAACTTGAACTGAAAAACAAATCTGATCTAATAGATATAATTAAGCAGCTGGAAAAAGAAAAAGGAACCATTACTTTTCTGTATTCAGCAAGAGATGAAGAATTCAATGATGCAGTTGTGCTAAAAAGTATCTTTAAATAATGAATGAACATCGATACTCATATAAATATGATGATTTACAAAATTTAAATAATTACTTTTCTTCATCTCGTTAGTGTCTCATTTTGTAAATAAAATTTGTTGGTTAAATAAATTTGCCAAAACAAAAAATGTTTCAATGTCTGTTAAGTTTAATCTTAAAATTTACATATTGATTGGACAATACTCTTTAAGCAAATCAGTAAATCGCTCTTCTTTTTTATAATTGATAAATGCTCTATCATCTAAATGCCTCCATATCGGATAATTTCGTTTTAACGCTTCTATGAGATAGTAATAAAAATTATTTTTATCACCTTTTTCTGCAAATATCTGAGACAAAGTTGCATAAATATATTCATGTTCAGAATTAATTAAAAGAGCTTTCAATGAAAATTCTTCCGCAAGATCATAAGATTTAATTAATCGTAACGCATTTGATTTATTCAAAAAGGCTTCTAAAAGATCTTCCTGCTTTTCAATGGCTTCATCATAAAGCTTGATTGCCTCAGTGATTTCCTTTTGATTTTTTAAAATTATACCTTTCAGAACTAAGAACTTACCATTTCTTGAGATGTGAATTGCTTTTTCTATTGCTGATAGAGCAAGCTTATATTCCCTTTGAGAGTTATAAGTCGCTGCCAAATTATTAAACGCATTTGCGAATGATGGATGTAACTCAGTGGCTTTCATGAACGCTATTCTTGCATCTTCTAATCGATCAGTGTCATGATAAACAATTCCTATGTTATACCATAACAATGGAAAATTCTTGTGATACATTAATCCTTCCGAAATAATATCTAATGCCTCAGAATGATTATTATCTTTTAATAAAGAAACTCCATAATTATTTATAATCCAATCAGTATTAGGATTAAGTTCATTAATGATTCTATAATATTTAATAGTAGTATCTATTGTTAATGAATTCGCATCAATTTTTCCAAGTAATTCCTGACCCTCAGAAATTACTTTTGTAGGAGAATATTCTTCAGAGCAAATTTTATGTGATCTTTTTAATCTTTTTTTATTAAAAGAATCTAAGTAATTTTTTATTTCAATTTCAGTCATCTTGGCTTTTTGAACAATATTAATTTCATTTTTCTCTGGAATTTGATTATACAATTCAAATATAAAATCGTCAAAACTTCTAATTTTAATAAAGTACGAATCATTAGTTTCGTTTAGTAATTTAATTACTCTCCAATGAAGCTTCTGTTCATCTATTCCACACCAAAAAATTGTGAACTTATTTTCCGTGCGAACTTTCAATATGGTATTCATTATGGATTCATCAGCTCCATTGTAACCTAAGAAAACTATATCACGGTTATTTAGTCCTTCTAAAAATTTCTTTTCCATATTGGGATCCAAATATTCTGTTTCTGAATTTATATTCTTTACACTCTCATATAAGAAATCACCATGTAATTTAATTATATTTGGTTTAGTACCCTCAAAATTGATATACTTTGCAATTTCATTATGAAAATAGACTTTTGGTTTTTCAGAGTAATAAAGCAAAAGAGAATAACTTATTAAATCGTCAAAATTTGTTGTAAAGATATTGCGAATGTAACCGTTCCTAATTAATTGTGATAATAATATATATGAAACACTAGGTTCTGTGTTTTCAATTATTTCCTCTACTAATGCCTGTCTTTTACGTGGAGTTTTTGAATATTTTTCAAACCATAGACCGTACAAGCTATCTTGGAGAAAAAGATTTTTAAGAATTTTCAAGTTACTTTTATTTCGTGCATCTGAAATATATCTGTTGAATCTTTGTTTGTCTCTTTTTAATTGTTTTAGAAAACTTTCTTCAGTAAATGTAACAAACTCTTCAAAATCAATTTCGTATTTTAAGATATATGAGTCTATTCTATCTATATATTGATAGATTAATTCACTTGGCTGCCTAACAATAGAATTTATGGAGGAATGATAATCAATAAAGATCAATTTTTTGAGAATCAATATTAGTTGGGAAGCTAAGGGAATACCTGATGAAATAGAGCAACCTGCCCCAAGAAAAAAACAAAACCTAGAATTAATAAATTTACCATCTCTTCGAAGAATAGTATTTATTAATCGGATTTGTGAATCTACCTTTTCACTTTTTAATGAAACAATCACTTTATTTTAAATTGAATATTTTTAAAGAAATTTTATAAATTTTTCAATTTTAAAATAATTATCTTGGAAATAAATAAAAACCCTGTAAAATTTAGTTTACAGGGTAGACATTTTGTGAATCAATTTTAGTCTGCAAAGTTTTACACTATTGCAAAATTGTTGAGCACTTAGTCCGGCAATAGCTGCAAATAAATTTGTGTAGTCTCCAAATTTGAATGCCCAAGCAACGACATAATTTCAAAGAGTGGTTTTCCTTCCTTGCTCCACAGACTTGCTCGTCTATGCCTCAGACTATGAAAGCCCCATCGATATTGTTTAAGCTGTCGAACTTTCCTGTCTAAGAATTTTGGATATTCAGTCCATTCCTTAAATACTCGTTCATCAGGTAAACAAATTTTACTTTCTAAAAAAGATGGCTTTGGTACTTTTCTTGGAACGCGATTAGAATTATTGCTTTTTCGTGTGTAAAGAATAACAGATGAATTTAGTATAT
>JBDTLQ010000477.1:0-2852 GCA_039934715.1 Ignavibacteria bacterium
GACAAGGCTTTTATCCTGGCCAGCTCCGGGGACGGTACCGTCTTTTAAAATTTCAGGTGTCACCTGTACCTGGAGATTTTTTTGTTTTGCAAGTGAATCCATATTCTGACCGTGCTTTGTAATATCCTCATAGAAATCCTGTGCATTTTTTTCCGTTATCTGGCCGCTTCTGCTTGTAGGCGAAACAGCTTTCATCATCTGTGCGAACTTAAACTCTTTTTTCTCTTTACCAAAAACTTTTATAATGTGAAAGCCATATCTTGATTTGATCGGTCCCAGCAGATCACCCGTATTCGCATTAAAAGCGGCATCCTCAAATTCTTTTACCATTGCTCCCTTGCCAAACCATCCTAAGCTTCCTTTGTTCTGTGCTACTGATGGATCATTTGAAAATTCTACAGCAAGCTTACTTATATCTTCACCATTCTTAATTCTTGCATAAAGATCCTCTGCTTTCTTTTTTGCAGCTGCAGTATCACTTTCAATATTTATGAGAATATGACTGGCATTAACATACATCTCTTCGCTTGGCTTAACATCAAGAACCTTCAACACCTGATAACCATCCTCTCCTATTATCACATCCGACACATCACCCACATTAGCTCTGAATAAGAAATTCTGTACAGGAACTTCAAATGCAGTTGATTTCTGAAACTCAGGATTCCAAGATGTAGCTGAATTTCCTTCCATCAATTTAATAATAGATGAATCCTCTAAACTCGCAGTCTTCATCTGCTTCTGAATTTTTTCAACCTGTTTCATAATTTGCGCTGAATCCTCTGACGATGCAACCAACGGAATCGTTACATATTTTAATTTCACACTTTCATTCTGTTTGTAATCTATTTTATGATCTTCATAATATTTCTTCAACTCTTCATCATTAACTGCAAACTGTGACGAATCGGTAATTGTATTAAGATCTAAAAGCACATAATTAAAATTTGCCATTATGTTGTCATCTCTGTATTTCTCAAGCACGTCTCCTTCAGATACCACAACACCCTCAGATAAGACTGCCTGAAGCTTTTCAGACAATAAGGTCTCGCGTATATAACTTTCAACCAGCGCCCAGAATTGTGTGGCTTCTTTGGTTTTCATACCCAATGCCTGCTGATAAAATCCTGCATTGAAAACTCCGGTTGAATCCATAAAATTTTTCTTTATAGGTTCAGGAAGTGTTTCCGGACGGTTATATATCCAGTCGAGGATTTCCTTATCTGAAACCTTTATTCCGTATTTTTCTATAGCTTGCTTTGTTAATGTCTGATTAATCAGGCTCGACCATACCTGATCTCTGATTTGTTTAATTTGCTGTTCACTTACTTCTTTACCCTCACTCTGCTGTTGTGCCTGTTCTATTTGTTGCTGCACTACTCTTTCATATTCCTGATAAGTTATCTCATGATTGTTTACACTTGCGAAGGCATCTGTTTTTCCCCCCATACCCATGTAGTTCATTCCCCATTCAAATACTATTGTAGCAAGAAAAGCTATTATAAGTATTATGATTATCAGAGGCATCTTATCACGCATCTTATTCATAATTCCCGTATGCTGTACTTTTGTCGTATTAGCCATTAATTGAAACTACTCCTTAATATTATTAAAATTATTTAAATTTCCCGTTTGGAATGTTAACTTTAAAAGTAAATTTTTTGGTTTGAAAAATCAATGAAGTTCTGAACTTCAAATCAGCTTTGAATCATTGCCGTCCAAAACATTTTTAGATGTGGCTTTGAACATTTCAATGTTCTTGGCTGATTGTTAATCTGTTGTTTATTTAAGAAAATTCTCAACAAAAGTGTAAGGATCACTACTCTTGTCAAATATTAAATCCAGCTTATCCGAAAGTTTTTTACGCCTTTCTTCATCCCAGAAATTTACTTCAAGTTTTTTATTTACCAGTTCCACGATCTTTTTGTTCAATTGATCCTTTCTCTTTATACTCATGAAACCGCTGTTTGAAAGATGATCTTTATGCTTTATTATTTCCGTTAATAATTCGGGTGTACCTTTATTCTGGCTTCCGGTTGTCTTGAGTACATTGATAATCCACCCGTCTTTTGTTGGGGGTTTAAGATGAATTATATTTCTTAAAGTCGCAGCAACACCATCGGAACCTTCCCTGTCAGATTTATTTAATACAAAAATATCTGCTATCTCCATCAGCCCGGCTTTCATTGCCTGAACCGAATCTCCTGATTCAGGAACAAGTACCACTATAGTTGTGTCCGCAGTTTGCGCAATGTCAAGCTCCGACTGACCAACTCCTACTGTTTCAATAATTATAAAATCCTTTCCGGCTGCGTCAAGAACATCGCACGCCTCGACAACATTTTTACACAATCCTCCAAGACTTCCACGTGTTGCCATTGACCTTATAAAAACATTTTCCAATAGTCCGACTTCCTGCATTCTGATTCTGTCCCCTAAAAGTGCGCCTCCTGTAAAAGGACTTGTTGGGTCAACTGCTATTACTCCCACTTTAAAACCCTTTTCACTTAAAAGCTTTACGAGATTATTTGTCAGTGTGGACTTACCCGCTCCCGGTGGACCGGTTATTCCGATTCTATGAGCTTTACCGGTATGTTTATATAGTTGTTTCAATAACTCTTCGCTTCCTTTACCTTCATTCTCTACAAGTGACAAAGCTTTAGCAATTGCTCTTTTGTCAGAAGAAATTACTCTATCAAGCAAATCTTTTCCTGTATTCAATTTCAACTGTAGCTTGTTAAATATTTAATTTGAAGTGCAGAATATTTCTATCCTAACTTTTACCGTTTAGCTTTTTTTCCCAGTTCCATGAAGTCAGCATCATATTTTTCAGATCACGTTCAGCTTTCCAG
>JBDTLQ010000478.1:0-2847 GCA_039934715.1 Ignavibacteria bacterium
AACAAAGGGATAATATCTTTTTCAAGATTATTGTACAGACTTTCTGCTTCGAGCTTGTCTCTTTGTTCGAGCGGAATGTTTTCATCGGTAAAGCTGTCGATCTTCCAACCGTTCCCGGGCAGGTATGCTTCATTCCACCATCCGTCAAGTATGCTGAAATTCAGTCCGCCGTTTGCAATTATCTTCATACCGCTTGTGCCTGACGCTTCCAGAGGCCGGCGGGGATTATTGAGCCAGAGGTCACATCCTTCTACGAGATGACGGGCGACATTGATATCATAGTTATCAAGAAATACTATTTTATTTTTCAGATCAGGATCCCTCGTGTATGAAATTATTTCGGAGATCAGATTCTTTCCGCCTTCATCTTTCGGATGCGCCTTTCCGGAAAAAATGAACTGCACAGGTTTTGAAGAATTGGTTACGATCTCTTTTAATCTTTCAAGGTCCCTGAAGATCAGATTGCCTCTTTTATAAGTGGCAAACCTTCTGGCAAAGCCGATCGTGAGAGCCTCCGGACTAAGTATGTTCTCGGCTTCTTTCAAATGTTGTTTATCAGCTCCGAGAAATATCCACTTCTCTTTTATTCTTTCCCGGCAAAAACTTATGAGCTTGTACTTGTTCAGTAATCTCAGTGCCCAGATCTCTTCATCTGAGATCTCATTTGTCTTATCCCAGATATTCTCGTCATATATCCAGTCGTCCGAAAAGTACTGGCAGAACAGTGTATTCGTAAATTTCGAAATATAGCTTGGAGTATGGACACCATTGGTAATATAATCTATCTGACTTCGTGACTGAGGAAGGTTCCACATTTTATTGGAAACTTCAGCATGAAGCTTGCTCACGCCATTTATAAAATTGGAATTATTGATCGCGAGATATGCCATGTTGAACTGGTTGTTTCCGGTATTGCCTTTATCAAGATCTCCTTCAAGAAAAAGTTCATCGAGACTCATGCCGATCTCTTCTTCGGCGTATCGTTTAAAATATTTTGAAAATAATTCTTTTGTAAAAATATCAATGCCCGCCGGAACAGGGGTATGAGTTGTAAAAATATTAGAGTAATAGCATTTCTCTTTTGCTTCAGCATAAGATACATTATAAGTCTTCATGTGATTTCTGATCCGTTCAAAACAGAGGAAGGCTGAATGACCTTCATTAAGGTGATAGGCTTTGATATCATGGTTCAGATATTCAAGAACTCTCATTCCTCCGATGCCCAAGACGATCTCCTGGCATATCCGCTTCTCATTATCTCCACCATAAAGTATGTCTGTTATTCTTCTGTCCTCCACGGAATTCTCCGCGATGGATGTATCAAGCAGGTAAAGCTTTACTCTTCCGACTTGTGCGATCCACACCTGGAACCAGATCGTTCGGTTCGGAAAATTTACAGATAACTTTACAGGTATATAATTTTCATCTCTTAATAATGTTATGGGAAGATTCTGAAACTCATTAAGCTCGTAATTTTCTGTCTGCCATCCGTCCCGGTTGATGAGCTGTGTAAAGAACCCGTAGTTATAAGCAAGTCCGACACCAATGAGAGGTATTCCGAGATCTGAAGAACTTTTGAGATGATCGCCCGATAATACACCGAGTCCGCCTGAGTAGGTCTTCAGGCATTCCGTAATTCCGTATTCAGCGGAAAAGTACGCGATAGAAGGTTCGGTCGGCTTAAAATATTTTTCCTCAAAAAAAGTTTTACGGCTTAGGTAGTTTTCATATTCCGAGTGAATATCCAGGATCCTTGCTCCCAGATTTTTTTTCTCAATTACAAAATCCAGGTAGTTCTGATTTATTTCATTTAATAGCTTCACGGGATTATGCCCCGACCAGTTCCAGAAATCCGGATTTATATCATTGAAAAGTTCTACGGCATCCTTGCTCCATGACCAGCGCAGATTGTTTGCCACCTCACGCAGCATTAACAGCAGATTGTTCATACATTATTTTAAATACAAAAAAAATTACAGCCCTCAATATAAAATTTACAATTTATTTATACTACCGACATATTAATGCTAAAGTGGAATTGGCTTTTTACCTCAAAGGCTCTAAGGCTCAAAGATCTTATAAAATTTAGAAAGAAATATTTTTTTGTAAAAAAGAAAGGCTCAAAGATCCTGAAATTTCTTAGAGTCTTTGAGCCTTCGTGGTGAATATTTTTAAAACTTTCTCAGGACATATTACTTCTCTCGTGCTTCAGCAGCCATTGCTTTCTCCAAAGACCTCCTCCGTATCCTACAAGCTTTCCGTCTTCACCGATCACACGATGACACGGAATGATTATCGAGACACGGTTATCACCATTCGCGTTCGCGACAGCCCGAACAGCCTTCACATTTCCCAGCTTTATTGATTGCGCTTTATATGAGCGTGTTTCACCATAAGGAATTGTCTGCAATACTTTCCAGACTTCATTCTGAAATTTTGTTCCGGGTGTTACAAGCGGAATGTCAAAAGTTTTTCGTGTGCCTTCGAAGTATTCATCAAGCTGCTTTTTTAACAAATCAAAATATTTACTGTTGCCCGGTAGTACCGGCAGCTTAAAATGTTTCTGCAGCTGCTTCAGTTCTGTCTCAAGCATTCTTCTGTCTGTGAAGTCACACATGCAAATGCCGTCCTCGCTTGCTACCGCCATCATCGGACCTAGCGGTGTAGTGAAACGGAAATAAGTAAGTGAATCAGTTGTCGCGCTTTCACTCGGACTTATCGAAGTTGCTTTCTTAAATGTATGCTGAAATCCGCTCAATGAGTCATATCCGTTTTCAAATGCCGCTTCGATCACTTTGTCACCGTTCTTAATATTGTTAAAAGCATTGTTCACTCTTATCAGTCTCT
>JBDTLQ010000479.1:0-2842 GCA_039934715.1 Ignavibacteria bacterium
TTTACGTATTCAAGTTGGGTTGTAATATCTTTTGTAAGACCTACTTTAACTTTACCTGATCTTTGAATAGAAAGCGATCTTTCATTTCCGCTGCTGAACTGCGTTAAACCTTTTTGCTGAACAAACCGGATCTTGAAAGAATATCCCGGGTTGAATTCAAAGAAATTCAAGTCCTGTTGAAACACCTGCGTTCCGATAATAGTGTTTGAGTCATTTAAAAATGCTCCTGTTCTTAAAAAATATAGATCGGATGAAATCGGGTCTTTGCTTTTTTCATCAATTCTATAGTAAGATTCCGAAGTGAAGTTATTAATTATATCTGCAAAAATATTACCGCTTTTTAAATTCAGATATCTTGAAGGACGTAATATCACTCTTGCTGAGGTGTTAAGATCTATTATCGGGAACAACTGTGAAGTAGGAAGATTTATTTTAACATAATTTCCGTCATTATTATTAGTCAATGTAAATTCATTCTCATCCTGCAAACCATTCGAATTAAGATCACCTAAATAAATATAGTTTCCCTGTCCGATTGGGACGAGTACAAAGAGCTTTTCAAGCTTTGCAGATCTCTCACTGGAAACATTGTAAAGAAGATCGGTTTGAATGGCACTGTTTAAAGGATCAAACCTTACTAAAGAATTAACAAGCACTGTCTGGTTATCAATATTTCCCTTTGCCAGAAAATCAGGAGTATATTTTTTGTCACGAATAGTTAGATTTATTTCAGGACGGAACCATGAAAGTCCGTTAAATTTTAATCCGTAGAGCTGGGTAAATGTATTGGATTCATCTTTCATTATCCCGTTATCAGAAAGCTGATCAGTTCTGTATCCAAGCTCACCGGAAAGATCAAACCTAAAAATATTTTCAATTGCAATGTTTGGTTTATACTCGGTAAATGAAAAGCTAGCCTGATCAAGACTATCCCCGGTCAGCAGAACAAAATTATTTTTTCTATTCTCATTATTAAAAAATAAATTTAAAGTAATTCTAGACGGATTAGGATTTTCAGGATTGAAAAGCTTGAAATAATTCAGATCACCTGCCTGTTTAACCCATTTACTTTTTGAGGAATTAGTCCTGTTATCGGAATTCACTATATCTATTACATAATTCAAAGTTGGAAGCTTTAACGAATCATCTTTCAGAAAAATTCCCGCATTCGATCTTAATGCATTAAAGTCATCTCCTCTTTTAAGCATTCCGTAAAGTCCTGTCAGATTAATGTATCTGTTAGGGGAAAATTTTATATTCCCTTCTCGCAGCTCTTCTGTAAGGCTTGTAGAATCCTGAATATCATAGGTTCGGTTGAATTCAACAGAATTTAATCTTTCCAGAGTATTAAAAGCTCGGTTAATAACTCTTTCTCTGAGGTTGAGCTCAAAATTATTTATTGAAAGCCCTGCAAATTTAAACTTATCTTTTTTAATTCCTATCAGACCATTTAGTGCAGTTCCTTTCTGAGTAACATCAGTAATAGAAACCTTGTTCTTGTTTAATGATGAAAAAGCACTTTCAATATTAAAGTAAAATTCATTCTTCGGTGATGAGGAATAACCTAATGAAAGATCTCCAAGCTGATATGATGTTGGTATAGGTATAAAGACAATTGGAAGATAATCGCCGAGTTTTATACCGGCAAAATTATATTTAAATATTGTTTCTTTAGTATAATCTCCGTTACCGGGTCCGACATAAGTAAAACCTACCTGATAAACCGCATTTATATTACCCGGATTATACCTGTAAACTGTATCACGAACCCCGCCAATTAAAGTATCTACAAGTACATACAACCCCTGACTTCTACCCAAGGAATCCAAGCCAACAAAAGAAACACCTGATCTTATTGCTTTAAATTTGTCATCACCGGCATTGGAAAGCAATTGCCTGTCCGCATCAGTCAAAGTGAAATCAATTGTCTTATCAGGATTATCCGATTCATTAATATATGTAGCTCCGAAAGTGAACTTGTCTTTCCCAAACCTGAGACCGTTTTTGCCGGCGAGAAGCATTCTTGAATATTTACGATCTGAATATTCGAAGTCAACTGTGATCCTGGAATTAACAGTTATCAGTCTTCTGATCGTAAATGTTATTTCCCCGATCCCATAGTCTATTGTATAGTCTGCCTGATCGCCTCTTACCATTTGAACTCCGTTCAGATAAACTTTTTCTGTACCGGAAAGGACAAGCAGATTTGTTTCATTATCTTTACCTAATAACCTGTAAGGTCCCTGCACCCCATCCTGACCATTGAAAATATTTGTATTAAATTTCCCTCGTGTTACTGCTCCGGTAAGCTGAATGTCTCCGAAATCAAGCGCAGTATAACCTTTTGCTCCCTGTATCTTTCTTGTGAAATTTGCAAACTGGCTGCCCTCAAAATTTACATTGATATCACCAATTGTTGCAATTGTGTTTTTATTTTTTACTTCAATAAAAACCTTATCAAGCTCCTGAAGTTTTTGTGTATTTCCCTCCGGTTGGATGGGAGTATTTTCATCAGTTAACGCAGCAACTATTTCAATATCGTTTGTAATTTTTCCATTTAGCTGCAGCCTGAAACCTGAGTTGAGAGTTAGATCGCGGTTCGATCCGATTGTCAACCCGCGGAAAATGCTTCCGGATTTTTCAAGGCTTGTCCCTTCGAACAGACTTTCCATTAGATCTGTTCTTCTCGTTGCTATTTCAACAGTGTCTCCTGAAACAGAATCTTTTTCCGAAATGATATCAAAGTTTGAATACTCTTTTTTAAAATTATAGGGAAAGAGATCATATTCAATTTTTATATTGTATATTCGAAAAGTGTCTAATGAATAACGATTATAAATAT
>JBDTLQ010000480.1:0-2831 GCA_039934715.1 Ignavibacteria bacterium
GAACTAATAAAACTTGGCAACAGGGGATTCGATGATGTTGAGTTTTTAATAAAAACAAACAAAGGGTTCGAATTCTCACCGTTGCAGAAATCAGCATCCGGAGGAGAAATTTCAAGGATAATGCTTGCAATAAAAACAGTTTTGTCTGAAAAAGATAATATAGGTATTTTAGTTTTTGACGAGATAGATGCCGGAATCAGCGGAAGAATTGCACAAAGGGTAGGAAAAATTTTGAAGACATTGTCAAAGTCTCACCAGATAATATGCATCACACATCTTCCTCAAATTGCAGCTATGAGTGATAACCATTTTCATGTGAGTAAAAAGGAAGAAAAAGATGAAACCGTTGCAGGAATAAAAAATCTGTCTGAAGAAGAAAAAATTACAGAAGTTGCAAAACTTATCAGCGGCGAGAAAGTTACTGAGGCTTCTAAAAAGAGTGCACTGGAACTTATAAAACAGTAAATCCCCTTTAAAACAAAAAACCTCCACACAACTTTTAATTTTAATAAATTAAAAAAAATTGTTGTGTGAAGATTAATTAAAGGAAGAACAAATATGAAAGAACATTTGCTTGTCTGGCAAGCTGATGTAAGTTAACTATAATAATAATAAAAAGATTCCCAGATTGTATACAAAATTTATTTTTTTAAGTGGGATTATTTAAAGGAAAATGTGCTGATTATCAGAGTTATTCTAAAATGAATTTAACAAAATCATTCAGGCTGATATCTCCGAAATAGTATTTAAGATCCGAATACTTTAATACTTCGCAAATGGATTCTTTCCGGTATCTTTTGCCTATGAGCTTGGTTTCAATTTCAGAAAGATCACCCTGGCCTAAAAAATCCCCATAGATTTTAATATCAGTAATTATTCCTTCCTTGACATGCAGCCGCATATCGATCTGTCCAAAATTGAAGCGGTTAATTTTTTTAATATTAAAATCAGGAGACCGGCCGTAATTCCATTCCCATGATTTGTACTTTGTCCCGCATAATTTATAAACTTCGTTCCATTGTTCATCGGACAAAGTAAATATAGTTTCCGGATATTCTTGATTATAAATAAACCGGATAAGCTTATTCTTGAAATCTTGTATGGAAAGCTTTTCGCGGATAAATTCACTTATATTGGCAATGCGGCTGCTGACGGACTTTATACCTTTGCTTTCTATTTTATCTGCTTTTACCGAAAGAGCCTTTACGAGATTATTAAGATTTGAATTAAACAATAAAGTACCGTGACTGAACATTGATTTTGTGTCGGTAAACTGTGCATTGCCTGAAATCTTTCTTTCGTTTACAGTAATATCGTTTCTTCCGTTTAGTTCAGCATTTATTCCAAGCTCTTGTAATAAACAGATTACAGGCTCAGTGAACTGCTTAAAATTGTGGATGCTTTGATGAGAATATTTTGTCATAAAACTGAAGTTCAGATTTCCGAGGTCATGATAGACAGCACCGCCGCCGGAGATCCTTCTTACAACATGTATTCCGTTCTCTTTTACAAATTCATTATTGATCTCTTCGATAGTATTCTGATGTTTACCTATAATTATTGAAGGTTCATTGATGTAAAATAAAAGGTAATCATCCTTCATGTCAAGATTCCGGACACAATATTCTTCAAGAGCAAGATTAATAAAAGGATCGTTATTATCTTTATTGTCTATTAATAACATAATAACATTTAGTTTAGCAGCATAAATCAGATTATTTTAAATAATTTGAATTCAAAATTTTGTCGCGGCAATCTTTATCCCATATTTTTATTTCACTGTCCTTTATCTTTTGAAGATCATTTTCATCATACTGCGACTTTACTTTTTCAAGCATGCATCTGCAAAACAATTTCATAGTTTCCTGCTTTATAAGATCGTCTTTTACCTGCGGCTTATATTTATTATAACAGTCTTTAACGAACGTTGAATCGGTTTCGGCTGACCATACATGAACAACTTTTTGCCTGTCATTAATTTCAATTTCATTGCCGTCATTCAGCGAAATGATGATCAGGATAATTGCTGCAAGCAGTATTCCGGCAAATAAATATTTTCCGTAAATTTGCTTTTCGTGAGATTTACTTTTTTTCAAAATTAATATTTAAGCATTTAATATTGTAATAAAGAAATGATTTTTAAATACAGAAGTATTTGCAAAAATTTAACAGGAAGAATTACAATGTTTTAAATTTTTCCTTTATACTTAATTGAATTTTATGCTATTTGTATAAACCTAACATATACATATGATATACGAGTTAAAAAATCTGAGCGAAGACGAAATCAATCTTATGTTATTGACCCCGGCACTGGTGACACTTCTTATCGCCGGAGCCGAAGGTGATATAGATGAAAAGGAAATCGACTGGGGAACGAAGATCGCACACTTCAGGGCAAATGAGAATACAATCCTTCAAAATTATTACCAGGAAGTTGATAAAAATTTTAATGATGCGCTGAAGCAGCTTAAAGAAATTATGCCGCCGGAAGTTGCTGAAAGAAGCAAGAAAATAAATCAGGAACTTTGCAGGCTTAATGATGTGCTTCCTAAACTGGATCCTGACTTTGCGAAAGAATTTTATAAAAGCATGCTAAGTCTGTCAAAACAGGTGGCACAGGCATCCGGAGGTTTGTGGGGCTACGGCTCAATAAGTCCGGAAGAGAAGAAGCATCTAAATCTCGAGGCTATAAATTCCCCGGCAGACTGATTCAGGGAATAATATAAACTCTTAACGTTTTTAGAAAAACTTATCCGCATATCCTTTCTGATATGCGTTTTTAATTTCTATGTCAAAGAAGATAAAAAAAATTTATTTGATTTTATCAG
>JBDTLQ010000481.1:0-2830 GCA_039934715.1 Ignavibacteria bacterium
TGATTGTGCAACCGGAAATAATAATGAGACATGGTGGTCTATGCATCTTGTTATAGGGGAAACATCTGTTCCAATATATGCATAAACTCTTGTAGTTGTACCATAAAAATCATGATAATCACAACTATCATTTACAGTAAAATTTGCATTTGACATATTCATCGGAGTACTTGACGTTAATTTCATTCTCATTACCAATTGACTGTCCCCCTGCGCCAGAATAAGTCCATTTCCGGGTCCGGGTAAAATATTAGAGGCTAACCCTAATTCCACAAAATCTCCTGATATTTGCGTTATTGGGTTTCGTGGCCAAAAGGACTGTGGAAAATCTGAAATTGGATGGCCTCCGGACGAATCAAATTGATACGCTGAATTCGTACCTGTCCCAATTGAAAATGTGCCAAAACCTGAAAGAGGTATTCTAAGAAAATACTGCGCACCTGCAAACTCAAATTGAGTTGCATCTGTGTGAGTTAAAACAATGTCAAAGGTTATCCTATACGGACTAACTATTTGTCCGTTTTGAATATCCAGAGAATATCTTGGTATTTGTGACATTGCGTTAACAGCGAATAGCAAAATGAATAATGTTGCAAAAAGTCTTAATGTTGTTTTCATAGTTGCTGCTTCTTTTAATTAAAATTTAATTTCTATTTACTTAATAATCTAAGATTTTACTTACAGTAAATCAATTCTTTTGCAAAACAAACCATTTGTAACGAGAAACCTTTTCAAATATGACCAAAAAACTTGCCCTGATGGAAAGGCGGTTGTTCAATGGTAAACTGAGCTATAAGTAACTGACTTTCTATTAGGTCGGGACTCTTCGCCAGTGATTGTAAAATTCAGAATGTACTCTGATCCCTGTTAAATCGCCCGCTGGTGAAACATTTTCTAAAATTCTTTCGCAATGTCTACATCCCGCCTTGGCGGGACAAAAAGTTAAAAGTTGAAAGTTAAAAGTTAGCAAAACTAAGCATCCGGAATTTGCGGTTCAACCAGCGATTTCAACTTCTCTAAAGATTCCTGCCAACCTAAGTAACACATTTCTGCCGGAATGGCGGAGGGGATACCTTCCTGAACAATTTTAAGTTCTGTGCCTACAGAAACTTTTTTAAGCCAAATAGAAGTAATCATTTCTCCGGGCAAATTGGGGTCGTCAAATTTATCGGTGTGCTTAATGAATTCGTTTGGTTTAATTTCCAAATATTTTCCGCCAAAGGAATGTCCGTTGCCTGTTGAAAAGTTGATGAAAGACATTTTGTAGCTTCCTTCAACTTTAAAATCCATTTCATGGACCACACATAAATAGCCATAAGGCGGGATCCACGATGCAAAGGCCTTTGGATCAGAAAAGGCGCGAAAAACTTTTTCGGGATTTGCTTTAAGGACTCGGTGTAAGGTTACACTGTTGTCAGACATAGTAATTTTTTTATTTAGGTCCTACTCATTTGGCTTTTCGGTTTCGCCCGTTTTATTTTGGTTTCTGCTCCACTTTTATTTATCAAGATATTTTCATCAATGTGTCAAATCTTCTCTACTATTTTCCCATATGAATTTTTTTTTGTGACCTGTCAATTAAAGCATTCATTTGTGATTCAACTAAAAAAATTTTTAAAAATTCTTTGTAGTCTTTTCAATATTCAAACTGAAATGTACTTCCGGGACAAATATACGCAACACGTTTTTTATTTTATGTATAAAATCCCGCAGTTCATGTCAGGCCTCAAATGTCAATCGTGTTTTCCCCGGAGAGGTATTGCAGGTAACAGTAACCACTAGCAGTTTTTTTGTAACACAATTCCCCTCGCCTCATGGACGTGTGAAAGGGGTGAGGTCTTTTGCAGTTAACACAGTTAGCGGTTAGCAGTTAGCAGCTTACAGTTAGCAACTTTTTATAGAAAAATCTTTACCACGCTACGGCTCGATCACACTTACAAACTGTATCGAATTATTGAAACACAAAGTTATATCAGCAAGATTAACTATTGAATCTCCGTTAAGATCAGACGGAAGATATGATCCCGACACAAAACTTGTCGAGTTGTTATATACAGAAAGCACATCAGTTAAATTAATTGTCTTATCCTGATTTACATCACCGGTGTAAATACAATATTTGGATCCGACAAGTGTTTGATTACCGCCAAGAGCTTGTGAACCGGAAGAAGTGAAATCATAATTCATTGCACTGTATGGATTAAAGACAAAGCCTGCCGGTTTGCTCCAGGTTTCTATTGAATTAAAATGTTTTACTTCGATATAATATGTTCCGGGCGAAGCATTCTGGAATTCCGGTAAACCTGAAAATGTGATTGAATCAATTACACACTTCGCTGAATCAACGATCGCGTATGGAGAGTTGAAATCTCTCAGATTTACGGTGATTGTATCTCTTCGCGAAAGTTGATTTGATATAGAAGAGTACATTCCTTCAGGTATGCATTTTAAATTTATATGTCTTTCCGGAGATAGGGAGAATGTTGTTTTAATTACAAACAAACCGTTGGCTATATCCGAACCGATAATTTTTCCGGAAGCAAATTTATAAACTCCCCAACACCCGTTGTAATTGTTGACGTTATCGGCAGGTCGTGTATCATACCATGCAACTTCAACCGGTACAGCCGGATTTGTAATATTGACAATTCTGATACCTGAAGCATAGTGAGCAATGACAGCGTAGTCACCGTATATCTCTACATTATGAACGATCGTCGTGGTAATGCCGGTCGGCTGCCAGTCTGTTACAAATGTGATACTTGTAAGGTCCTGAATATTCCAGACCTTCAATCTTCCCGGAGACATGTCTCATCAGTCACCAGTAAAT
>JBDTLQ010000482.1:0-2812 GCA_039934715.1 Ignavibacteria bacterium
CGATCTATGTTCATGATATTCAGAAAGTTGTTTCAAGCGATCAAAACGGAAACTTTACAATTACCGGGCTCCCTGACGGTATCCTCAGGTTTCAGTTTTCATTGTCAGGTTATAAAAATTATGATCTTACAATAGAAACTGATAAGCTAAGCGAACCTCTCGAAATAAAACTCATCCCTCTTGAAATAACAACCGAAGAGATCATCGTTATTGATTCCATGGAACAGAAAACATACCAGTCAGAAAAGATCAGTTCACGTGAACTTATGCGTTACGGCGCAATGAACATCTCTGAAGCAGTCACAAAAATTCCCGGTGTATGGCAGCTCTCAACAGGCACAGGTGTTTCAAAGCCGGTCATACGAGGATTGTATGGGAACAGGATAGGTATCATGGTCAACGGTATCAGGTTTGATAACCAGCAGTGGCAGGATGAACACGGACTTGTAATGAGCAGTGACGGGATTGATAACATTGAAGTGATAAAAGGACCGAGAAGTCTTTTATTTGGTCCGGAAGCGATCGGCGGAGTCATCAGCATAACAGACGAGCATCCGGCCCCTGTCGGAAGCGAGATCGCGGATGTTAATACAAAATTTTATACGAACACATTGGGCATACTCGCAGACGCCGGCTTTAAAGGCGCGCAGAATAATTTTAACTGGCTTGTAAGATTCGGAGGTGAAACTCACGCGGATTATCTTGACGGAAACGGCGACAAAATTCCGCAGACGAGATTCGGAGGCTACACAATAAAGACTGCCGGCGGATATAATAAGGGTATCTGGGCCAGCAAGCTTAATTATAATTACACAAGCTATACCTATGGAATTCTCGAGGCGAGAGATTTTGAAAAAGAGCTCGCGAATAATGAAACACGTTTCGACAGAAGTTTTAACGGACCGCATCATCTGTTGAGAGTTCATAATCTTGTGTCCCAGAATATCTTTATAAAGGAAAGATCGAAATTTAAAGTCAACCTGGGTTTTATTTATAACAACCGTAAAGAGCAGGAAGGCAATGATGAAAGATTTTTGCCGGACAGCCTTCAGTTCGGTGATCTTAACATGACTTTAAGAACAGGATCATTAGATGCAAGCTGGATCTATTCCATAAATAAGAAAACAGGTCTGACATTGGGAACGCAGGGATTCATTCAATCCAATCACAATTCAGGTCAGAGAAGACTGATACCTGACGCGGATGTTAATTCAATTTCCGCTGCAGCTATTTTTGATTTTCGAAATGACAGATTGAATTTCGAAGGAGGTGCAAGGTACGATCTGTATTCCGTGAAGACAAAAGAATTCGGTGTGGTGGATTCGATAGGATACTTCCCTGCTATCAGCCCGACATACAGATCTGTGAACGGTTCAGCGGGAGCAACTTATAAACTCTTTAGTAAAGTTTTGCTCAAAGGAAATCTCTCAACAGGATTCAGGGCACCCAATCTCGCGGAGCTCACATCGAACGGACTTCATGAAGGGGTTTTCCAGTATGAGATCGGAAACGCAAATTTCAAAAGTGAAAAAAGCTTTGAAGCTGACGCGGACCTGTTGTTTGACAATAAAACTTTTTCATTTGAAATCACAGGATATAATAATAAGATCGATGACTATATTTATCTGGGACAGACAAGTGATACGATACAGGGCTATCCCGTGTTCAGATATTTTCAATCAGACGCCACACTCAGAGGGATTGAAGCGGATATGAACATCAAGCCTCTTGACTGGCTGAGCTTAAGAGCAAATTATTCAATTGTCATCGCGAAAAGAAGCGACGGCACTAACCTTCCCTTGATACCTGCAGATAAAATTACTTCGGCTCTTCATTTTGAACTCGACAACTGGAAGTTTTTTTACAGCCCGTACTTTGAACTTTCAACATATACCGCTCTCGCAAAAACAAGGCTCGGTGAAAATGAAATCGGTGTTCCCGCTTACACTTTGCTCAACGCCGGTTTTGGCTGTGACTTACAATTTGAAAAACAGCTTATCAACATTACCATCAGCTGCAACAACATGCTTGATAAAGTCTATATTGATTTTATGTCAAGGATCAAACTGCTTAATGCTACTTACAACGGAAAGGAGTTTCGTGCCAACAACATGGGCAGGAACATTGTCTTCGCGATCAAAGTACCTTTCAAGCTATCATACAATTAACTTTCCAAAAAATATATTGCACAAAATTTACAAGTGCATATTAATACAATTTAGTCACACGACATTTTTTTTATTTGAACGCGGATGACACTGAGGAAACTGATTTACGCTGATTTCTTTTACATTTTCAAGTTCATCTCAGATGTAAAATTATGTCTACTAAGTAGAGTAATTTTTTTAAAATGGAAAGGGCATATTTTTTTTTTTAAAAAAAAGCTCTAAGATCAGTGACAATCAGCTAAATCTGTGTCATCCGCGTTCCATTTTTTTTCACGAATTAAGTGTACATTAGTGAGTGTCCAATTGCCTCATCCAAAAATGTAACCGTAACTTAGTAATTTTTCTTTTCTTTTTTGGTTCTTTTTTCTTTTCTTTTTGTTAATAAGTTAATAACTTTTTTATCGTCCAATCAAAGCGAAAATATCTTTTATTTTTTGTTGAATTTCCTTTTCCAGTTTATACGGATTCAATTTTTTAAATTTGATTCTTAAAGAGTTTTTGACATCCTTTTTTATTTCATTTGACTCTAACAGCTTTTCCAGTGGAGTTCTGGGAGGTTCATACTTCTTTATTATCTTCGACCCTACTCGCTCTTTGTTAATGAGTTTAAATGAAGGTAAAAACATATTTACGAAATAGTACCA
>JBDTLQ010000483.1:0-2806 GCA_039934715.1 Ignavibacteria bacterium
CATCTCCGCATCACTTGAGGGCACCAGACCAATACTGATAGAAGTACAGGCACTTGTAACGTCTTCCAATTACGGTATTCCACAAAGAACTTCAATGGGATTTGATTATAAAAAACTTAGCATAATTGTTGCTGTCCTTGAAAAAAAGCTCGGACTCTACTTGAACAAATCCGATATATTTTTGAATATAGCAGGCGGTGTGAAGATCGATGAACCCGCAATAGATCTTGCCGTGGCAATGAGTATCTGTTCCTCATTCAAGGACATTCCTGTCGGATCTGAAACTGTTGTTCTCGGTGAAGTCGGTTTGTCCGGAGAAGTAAGAACAATATCTTATGCGGAAAGAAGGATCACTGAAGCGGCAAAGCTCGGATTCAAAAAAATATTCATACCAAAAGGTAACTTTAAAAATCTTAATCCCAAAAAATTTAATGCGGAAGTGGTAGGGGTGGAGAGAATTAATGATACCGTTGACAGGTTATTTTGAAGCCACTTTTTTAATATTAGTTACATCTCTCAGAGAAATTTCTACGGTCCGGTCAATATAATCGCTCCATAATTCTATAGCCTCATCTGTCTTTTTCATTTTACATAATTCAATGAATTTTTTATGATCACTGATATCATAATAACGTTGCAGTTTGATCTCAAAAATTTCATTTAATATTCTAATGCCATGCAGATACATCTCGTCGAAAAGACATAGTATGTATTTCATATTTGATGGACCATAAATAACTTTCGCAAAATCCCATAATAAATAACCTAGCTTATAGAACTCTGTGCATGTCTCAAGTTTATGAATTATCTCATCTGCTTTTTTATATGTCTGTGCTTTATACCGCGGGATTGCTTCTCTCAGAACAACTGGTGCCAGCAGTTTATAAACTATTGCTTTTTCTTTTGTGTATGCTTTGGAGATCTTCTTTACGAAGCTCCCTCTGTGAGGTATCACTTCAAGATATCCCTCACTTTGCAAAATACGGAAAGCCTCTCTTACCGGGACTCTGCTTATCTTGAATTTTTTTGCTATATCGGATTCTTTAATATGGTGGTTGGACTTCAGATTTGAATGTGAAATTTCCTGGCGGACATAATTTGCAATCTTATTTACAATAGTATTTTTCTTCATCCAATGTTGTTTAAAAGCGATATTCTCAAAACTTTATTCTATAGGAACGGAAGAATTTATACAAATAGTAAATTAATTTTTTTAATTTATGCTCCTTTTATAATATACTCTAAATATTTCAAAGTTTAAGTATTTGTTTAAAGGTAAAATTTTTATTTATTTTCTGTTTAAATAATGCTAAATTAAAACAAACAAAAACAAATTATGAAAAAATTTATTTTACTTTGTATACTATCTGTATTAGTTTATGCAGGTAATTCCTTTTCTCAATCAGTAAGTAATATGGCAATGTTGGGCAATATAAATGAATATACTGCAGGAGGGACACCGGCGGGCTGGCATTATTCATCCTGCTGGGGATATGTTGCGGGAGGCAGAGAGTATGCTATCATTGGTCATTACGCCGGTACAACTGTTTACGATGTCACAAACCCTGCGGCCATTTCAAATAAAGGTACGGTCAGCGGACCGGGATCATTTTATAATTACCGCGAGATGAAAACATATTCGCATTACCTTTATATTGTATCCGAAGGCGGACTCGGGGTTCAGATCGCTGATCTTCAGTATCTTCCGGATTCGATCCATTATGTGAAGAGCTATACGTTTTCCGGATATACAAAGTCGCACTCCATTTCTCAGGACGGAAGATTTTTATATTGCAATGGCGGGCAGTACAATAACGGAGGAGTTTTCATTCTTGATCTGCTTGATCCTGAAAATCCTGTGAAGCGCGGACAATGGGGCACAAGATACGTACATGACTGCTATATAAAAAATGATACGATCTTTGCAGCTTCTGTCTATGACGGTTACCTGGTTATGCTTGATGCAAGGAACAAAGACTCTATCAAATTTATCCGCGAGTTTACATATCCCGGAGCTGTAACTCACAACGCATGGACTACAGGCGACAGAAATTTTCTTATCACTACAGATGAGGGCGGTTCAAATCATGCAAAGATCTGGAATATAACAGATCCATCTACTCAGATCCAGGTTGCTGATCTTATGCCTTATGACGGCGCTTCAATGGTTCATAACGCCTACGTAAAAGGCGACTCGCTTTATCTCGCCCATTACAGAGCCGGGGTAATTGTGTACAACATTCAGGATCCTGCCGCGCCTGTTGAGGTCGGTCATTATGATACATATCCGGGAGTGAACAGTACTGCTTACCAGGGCTGCTGGAATGTTTATCCGTATCTGCCTTCGGGAAATATCATCGCCAGTGATATCTCTACCGGTTTGTATATTGTTAAGGTCGGAGCATCAACTTCAGTTAATGAAAATAACCCGACAGTAAATAGCTTTGCTCTTTCACAAAATTATCCTAATCCATTCAACCCTTTAACAATGATCACATATTACATTCCCGGTCAGAGTTTTGTTAAAATAAAAGTTTGCGATGAAGTGGGCAGGGAAGTTGGCTCGCTGGTAAATACGGTTCAGCAGAAAGGAAGTTATTCAGTAGAATTTAATGGCGATGGATTTGCATCAGGAATTTATTATTACACTATTGAAGCCGGGGAGTTTATACAAACGAAGAAGATGATATTGACGAAGTAAATTATTCATAACATTCACAAAGTAAAAAATCAAAGCCGGCTGAATGATCAGACGGCTTTTTTTATTATTTTATTTCAATAACTTTTTTTAAAAAGCGCATAGTAA
>JBDTLQ010000484.1:0-2797 GCA_039934715.1 Ignavibacteria bacterium
GATAAAATCTGCTCGGGAGTAGTTTGGGAAAATGTTAGAGAAGTATTAATGAAAATTAAAATTAGTATTAAGACTTTCATTATAATATTATTTTACAAACTTACTTATTTTATGTTTGAAATGCTAAGTTAAATTTTTTTTTCTTGTTATACCAAATGCGAGGAAAATTTAGTGCAGATTCATAAATTCTTTTTTTAATTTTATACATCATTTTTCTTTTACTATTTTTGTATAAATTAACAAAGGAGAAAGTATGGATTCTGTTAAAATAAAAGTCAAAGGTGATAAACAAACAATCAGCCTTCCTGAAAAGTATAACTTCGATGAAAAAGAATTATATATTAAACGAGTTGGTAATTCATTGGTAATATTTCCAAAAAGTATTCAATTGGATTCATGGTTCAAAAATCTATATAATTTCAGTGATGATTTTATGAATGAACGAATTCAACCCATCTAAAACAAGATTACTTCCATTCATTCCTCAATGATTTTTGCCAATTCTTAGGATTTTTTATATCCTGAATATATTTATTCTTTTTATTTCGGATAAAAGCCACGTGAGAACAACTTTTACTTCATTATTCTCAAGAGCATTCCCTTTGTCAGGAATTTTAACAGTACCATTTTTGACTTTAGAAGTAAATTCTATTGTTTTCATTTTATTACTTTATTTAAGATCGGATTTATATCTATATACTTCATCAACTAACGGAATGGCATTTATAGTTTTTAATTTTCAAACCTTCAAAAATCCCTTCAAATACTTTCCGGTATAAGACTTTTTCTCCTTCACTATTTCCTCGGGCGTTCCCGTTGCAACAACATACCCGCCTTCATCACCGCTCTCCGGACCGAGATCAATTATATGATCCGCACATTTTATAACTTCAAGATTATGCTCAATCACCAAAACTGAATTTCCTTTTTTAATAAGCTCTTCAAAACATTTCAGAAGTTTTGAAACATCATAATAATGCAAGCCTGTCGTTGGTTCATCGAACACGAACAAAGTATGCTTGTCCGCTTCCTGAAATGTCAGATGATATGCCAGCTTCACACGCTGCGATTCACCGCCCGAGAGAGTTGTTGCCGATTGCCCTACCCTTAAATATCCAAGCCCAACATCATCAAGAATCTTTAATTTTTTTATGATCCTGGGATAGGGTTTGAAAAACTCGATCGCTTCGAGCACTGTCATCTCCAGTACTTCACTTATATTTTTATGTATGCCATCATTTCCTTTGAGCTTTATTTCGAGAACATCTTTTTTATATCTCTTGCCTCTGCATGCTTCACACTCGAGAATTATATCCGCCATAAATTGCATTTCAATTTTAATTGTTCCGGTCCCCTCGCAAGTCTCGCATCTTCCTCCGGGAACATTAAATGAAAAATATCCCGAATACAGATTTTTTCTTTTCGCTTCAGGAGAATCTGCAAAAGTCTCTCTTATAATATCAAACGCTTTAATGTAAGTAACAGGATTACTTCTTGAAGTTTTGCCGATCGGGTTCTGATCAACCATTTCAATTGAATCAATGTTCTCTGCTCCTTCAAGCAAATCATGTTCGCCTATTTTTTCATTGTATGCACCTTCAAGCTTTCTTTTCAGATCACCGAATAAAATATTATTTACAAGTGTAGATTTTCCGGAGCCGCTCACACCTGTCACACACACAAACATTCCCAAAGGAATATTTACATTTATATCTTTTAAATTATTTTCGCGTGCACCTTTGATCTTAATATGTTTGGTCGACTTGTCAATTTTTTTTCTTGTTAACGGAACATTGATTTTCATCTTTTTACTCAGAAATTTTCCTGTTAAAGATTTCGGATCCTTAAGAATTGCCTCATGTGTTCCCTGAAAAATAATCTCTCCCCCTTTCTCTCCCGCAAAAGGTCCCATATCAACTATCTCATCAGCCTCCTTCATCATATCACTGTCATGTTCTACAACAAGTACCGAGTTGCCGATATCTCGGAGAGACTTCATAATATTTATCAACTTATAATTATCTCTTGGATGAAGACCAATTGAAGGTTCATCGAGAACATAGATCGAGCCTACAAGAGAAGAACCAAGTGAAGTCGAGAGATTTATTCTTTGTGATTCGCCACCTGAAAGAGTATTCGATAATCTGTCGAGTGTAAGGTATGTTAAACCAACATCATTCAGATACTTCAATCTTGAAATTATTTCTTCAAGAATTCTGTCCGAAACTTTCCTATCATAATCGCTGAGTTCAATGTTTTGAAAAAATTTGTAAGCTTCATCAATTTTCATTTTTACAATTTTAAAAATAGTTTTACCGTTTACTTTAACATACATTGCTTCTTTCCGGAGCCTCGAACCATTACATTCGCTGCATATAGTAAATGCGCGATACCTGTTGAGCAGAACTCTGTAATGCAGCTTGTAAGCAGCTTCTCTTTCAATCATTTTGAAAAATTTGGTCAGCCCTGAATATCTTTTCCCTCCCTTGAATATAAAATCTTTTTGCTTTTCGGAAAGTTTATTAAACGGAAGATGAACATCAACTCCGTAATCATCAGCTTCACTGATCAAGTCAGTCAGATTAACAGAATGTTTTGGCGTTCCGAAAACATTTATCGCTCCATTGAATACGGATTTCTTCTTATCGGGGATGACAAGGTCAATGTCAATATCCATTGTCCTGCTGAAGCCCTGACATTTCTCGCATGCGCCGAAAGGATTATTAAACGAAAAGAGTTTCGGCTCAGGCTCTTCGAATCTTATTCCATCCTGTTCAAGGTATTTATTGTAGTTATA
>JBDTLQ010000485.1:0-2770 GCA_039934715.1 Ignavibacteria bacterium
TCATCTATTTGTTCAGTTGCGGGTTTAGTTTCAAAAAAATGTTGAGAAATAAATGTTAAAGCTATTCAATACATTATCAAGAACGAAAGAGGAATTCATTCCGATCGATCCGGCTGAAGTCAAAATGTACAGCTGCGGTCCTACGGTCTATAACTATCAGCACATCGGAAATTTCAGGACTTTTTTCTTTGAAGACATTCTTCTCAGAGTTTTAAAATATAATGATCACAATGTAAAGTATGTGATGAACATTACTGATGTGGGACATCTTGTTGCGGATAGTGATGAGGGTGATGATAAGATGGAATTATCAGCTAAGCAGCAGGGTAAGAGCGTGTTAGAGGTATCCGAATATTATACGGATATTTTTAAGAGAGACATGGCATTGCTGAATATCATACCGCCATATGTTTATACTAAAGCAACAGAGTTCATAAAAGAGCAGGTCGAAATGATAAAATGTTTGGAAGAAAAAGGTTATACTTATGTTACAAGTGACGGAGTATATTTTGACACATCTAAATTTCCCGATTATGGAAATCTTGCCAAACTTGACATTAAAGGATTACAGGAAGGTGCACGAATTGAATTCTCTCCTGAGAAAAAAAATATTACAGATTTTTCTCTGTGGAAGTTTTCACGAAATGATGAAAAAAGACAAATGGAATGGGAAGCGCCATGGGGTACAGGTTTTCCCGGCTGGCATATTGAATGTTCGGCAATGAGTAAAGCGAAACTTGGAAGTCATCTTGACATCCATTGCGGAGGCATTGATCATATTCCCATTCATCACACGAATGAGATCGCACAGTCCGAAGCATGCAACGGAGAAAAGTTTGTTAATTACTGGCTGCATGGAGAGTTTCTTGATATGGCAGGAGAAAAAATGTCAAAGTCTACGGGAAAATTTGTTACACTTCAGACATTAATCGACAAAGGATATGCCGCGATGGACTACAGGTATTTTCTGTTGATGGCTCATTACAGGAAGAAGCTGAAATTTACTTTTGATGCTCTTGATGCGGCGAAAAACGGATACAGAAATCTGACGGGTAAAGTTCTGAATCTTAAAGAGGAGATCTCTGATACGGGTGATCTTCCTGATATAACCGGAAACAACTGGAGAAACAAATTTCAGGAAACTATTAATGATGATCTTAATATGCCCGAAGCAATGGCGGTGCTGTGGGACATGTTAAAGGATGAAAATTTATCTTCAACAGAAAAACTAAGTCTTGCATATGACTTTGACATGGTGTTCGGGCTTGGTCTTGATAAAATTGAAAAGACTGGTGATAGCACTGAAATTCCCGAAGAGATAAATGAACTTTCGGACAAAAGAAATGAAGCAAAGAAGAATAAAGATTTCAAACTTGCTGACGAGCTTCGTAAAATAATAATGGAGAAGGGCTATGAGCTCACCGACAGAAAAGAAGGAACTCTGATAAAAAAAATTTAAATCCAACTGAAAATTATCCTAAATGAAAGTCATCATTGAAGAATACCGTGAAAGCTGGGCAAAGGATTTTTCAGAACTCAGCGGGGTTATCAGTAAAACACTGGAAGTTATGAATGTTTCAATTGATCACATCGGAAGTACATCTGTAAAGGGTCTTGGAGCCAAACCGATCATTGATATATTGATCGGAGTTGAGGATGAAAGCTGCCTTGATAAAACTATTACTCCGATGCAGCAAAATGGATTCACTTATTACAAAAAATATGAGAGACCTACTGTAAGGTGGACAGCCTGGCCTGAAAGAAGACATTACGTTAAATTAAAACCTTTAACGGATCAAATGCCGCCTGTGATCATTGATCACGATGAGGTTCCGGGAAAAAATTTTACTTCCTATTCTAGTATTCACACACTTGTTAAAAATACGGACGGCTGGAAAAGACACATCGCGTTCAGAGATTTTCTGAGAGCGCATGATGACATCAGAGATGAATATTATTTATTAAAGAAAGAAATAATCAAACAGGAATTTGAAAATATGCTGAAGTATAACGATGCAAAAAATGATTTTGTAAAAGATGTTGAAAGACGTGCTATAGTATGGTATGGTAAGCAGTCAGAAAATAGATAGAGTTTACTGATCATTTTTTCTTTTCCTTAACTATTTCAGAAAAGCTTTTCGCTTTTACATTACAGTCCAGCCATGAAATAAAATCGAAATACTCAAATGCTTTTATCTCCAGTATGTCATCCGATATAGCGCTTAGTTCTTTTTTCCATTCCTTATAAATAAATATCCGGTCATCCTTTGTATTCACGTTAATTAATTTTCTCACATAGTTAAGGACGATAAGTTCGAACTTGTTAAGTTTGTTTTTATTTGAAAGGTATCGTCTTGTGGATTTCATTATGTATTCGATGAGATCATAATTTCCCAGCTCAAAGTGTATTAATAAATTAAGTATCCTCGCGAAGCATTGAATATCTTCCCTTATATTAAGCTCCTTGTCATTGATGATAAGGTTGATCCACTTAAGAGAATTATTATAATCAGCGAGTCCGAAGAACAGATAAGATATATTATACGCGAAAAGAACCTGCGATTCTTTATTGATCTTATCTTTGAATCTTTCGAGTCCCGATTTAATTTCATTGACCAGCGGAATCCCCTTTTCAAACTCTCCGGTTTTCAGATAAAGATTGAGCTCGGTATCATATGAAGTTACAAAGATCCTGGCCGCCATAGTTGGCGAGTTGGTTTTCAGGCTACGAAGCTTCTTAATTGTTATCAGAGCATCATCATACTTTTTA
>JBDTLQ010000486.1:0-2767 GCA_039934715.1 Ignavibacteria bacterium
AATGATCCTTCATGAAATGATTTTGTAATTTTTTGGGACTTCCAAGTGTTCGAAGTAATATCTAAATTTAGAAACTCATGTTCATAAAATTAAAGCTTTTACTTGTATGAAACTATTCATTAAATCACGTAAACCAGTGTTCATATTTTCAATACTGACTATCGCAATAAGCATCTACAGCTTCAAGCCTTCCGCTGATTATCACAATCAATTTTCACCATTAACTCACGCATTTAAAAAGAATATCATAAGCGATCTTCCGGACTGGGCTTTGCTGGATCCGGACGAGGACGGATTTGAAGGCACAAGAACAAAGGCATTTTATAAATATCTGCAGACACTCGATTTAATTCCTGAAACGAAGGAAGTCATTGTGGCAGTAATCGATGCAGGGTTTGATATCGAACATCCTGATCTGAAAGACAATATCTGGAGTAATGAAAAAGAAGTTAACGGTTTGGCAGGCATAGATGATGATGAGAATGGTTATGTCGATGATTTTCACGGATGGAATTTTCTCGGTGATGGAAAATTTTTGTCGCTGGAAGTGACAAGGGAATACAAGCGCCTCAAAAATTCAGGCACACCATTGAGTGATGAATACATGAAAAAGGTTTTCAGTGAATACGAAGATAAGAAGGATGAAATTTTCTCGACTCAAAGAGGAATTGACGAAACACTAAAAGACATTGTGGATGCTGAAAAAATTCTGAACGAAAAAAACATTACCACCGATCCGAGAAAGCTTCAGGAAATTTCAAACAAGCTGCCCGAAGGTAAATACAGTGACGCCGCGTCCATAATTCTTGGAGTGTATCTTCTCTTCGGCGCGGATAAAAATGATCTGCTCGAACTGAAGACTGAATATGATGAAAAAGTGAAATGTCTCTTTGATACGACCTCCACATACAGGCTTGTCGGCGACAATCCGGAATTAATGCTCGAAAAAAATTACGGCAATAACGGAGTGAATGAAAAAGTTGAGATTCACGGTACTCACGTCGCTGGGATCATAGCATCGGTCAAGACAGGTCAGGCGCCGTTTGCAAAGATAATGTGTCTGAGAGCAGTGCCAAATGAGGGCGATGAGAGGGATAAGGATATTGGTAATGCGATCCGTTATGCAGTCGATAACGGCGCAAGCATAATAAATATGTCGGCGGGAAAATATTTTTCACCTGATCCGGAGTTTGTCGTTGAAGCAATTAAATACGCTGAAGAAAAAGGCGTGTTGTTCGTCGTATCAGCAGGCAATGAAAGTGAGGACGCCGGTAAGAACATAAACTACCCGAAAAAATTTTTGGTAGAGAATGGCGAGAAGAAATTTTTCTCGAACATGATCGTTGTCGGTGCAAATTCATGGATGCAAAAATGGAGTAAGGAAAAAGATCCTGAAAACATAAATACGAAGTATGACCTTGCTGCTCCGTTCAGCAATTACTCCAAGGAAGTTGTCGATGTTTTCGCGCCCGGCGTAAAGATCAATTCAACTGTTCCGAACAATAAGTATAAACAGATCGACGGTACCAGCATGGCAGCGCCGGAAGTTTCAGGCATCGCCGCAGTCCTTAAAGCATACTATCCTCAGATAACAGCAGCTCAGCTAAAAGAAGCGATCGTTTCATCTACAAGACAGTACAATGGTCTGATGGTTAAATTAAAAGATAAAAGCTCGAAGGAATTGTTTTCAAATCTTTCAAAGTCAGGCGGAGTTGTTGATATGATCAATGCTTACAAAAAGGCGGGTGAGATCATGAGTGTGCAGAATTAATTTATTGTTAATTTTCTGAATCATATATTTTTTTTCCAGCGAAGTAAGTCTGCGAAACTTTCGCGTCTCTTAATTCATCTTCATTCATTTCAAAAAGATCATCTCTCATTACAATGATGTCAGCGTATTTTCCAGTTTCAATATTACCGGCTACATTTTCATTGAAGGTGGCATAAGCGTTATTCATTGTATATGCTTCAATACATTCATCTATCTTAATTCTATTTTCAATCACAAACCCGTTCTCAAAACCCGAAGCTTTTCGAGTAACAGCGAAGTAAATTGTTTCAAATGGATTTTCACTGACAATTGGAAAGTCGGTACCAAAACAAACCTTAGCCCCGATATCAATTAGTTTCCCGTAATTGTGTTCAGAGCTGAAATTATTAAGTAAAACGCCTGAGGTTTTTGCATCGCTGAACAGGTGGGCCGGCTGGACAGAAGCGATGACATTCAGCTTTTTAAATCTTTCGAAATCATCTTCAGTTATGTGCTGCGCATGTTCGATCCTGAAACGACGGTCCTTTATACCGTTTCTCCTGATAAGCTCTTCATTCAGATCGAGCAGCTCCGAAACGGCTTTATCACCGATCGCATGCACGGACATCTGGTATCCCGCGTTATCAATTTCAAAAAACATTCTTTCAAAATCACCGCTGTTCACAAACTCTGTTCGTATTCCGTTGTGATCAGTGTTCCTGTAATCCGAATGCATATATGCTGTTCTGCTTGACAGAGAGCCGTCATAGAATGCTTTCAATGATTTGAATTTAATAAGATCGGTAAGTGCGGAAAAATCTTTACTGTAGTGGGAAAGGTTTTGGTATTCCTGAAATGGTAAACGTGAATCGACGCGAAGCATAAGGTCATTTCTGTTGATGAGCTCTTTATAAATTTCAATGTCTTCTGTCAGAGTAATATCTGAAATTGAAGTGATACCGAAAGAGTGAAGCTTTTTCATTTCATCTGAAACTACATCCGTTCTTTCTTTGAGTG
>JBDTLQ010000487.1:0-2739 GCA_039934715.1 Ignavibacteria bacterium
ATTTAAAAGTGTATCATAGTCTTTAAGTATCTCCTTCTTCGTATCTTCATCGTCAAGCTTTGTCGAATCGATCAGAAATAAAAGTATCCTTGTTCGTTCAATGTGTTTTAAAAACCGGATCCCGAGACCTTTCCCGCTTGAAGCGCCTTCAATGATTCCCGGAATGTCGGCTACAACAAATGAATCATACTCTTTATATCTTACAATCCCGAGATTTGGTATGAGAGTGGTAAAAGGATAGTCCGCAATCTTTGGTTTCGCGTCAGATATTTTTGAGATCAGAGTTGACTTGCCCGCATTCGGAAATCCTACAAGTCCTATATCAGCAATTAATTTCAGCTCGATGAGAATTGTCGCTTCTTTTCCTTCTTCGCCTTTTTGAGCCGTCCTCGGAGCCTGGTTGGTAGAAGTTTTGAAATGATTGTTTCCTTTACCTCCCCGTCCTCCCGGCAGTAGGACCGCTTCCTGCCCGTCAGTAAGAAGTTCGGCTAAGACCTCGCCGGATTCAAAATCTTTTATGATGCTTCCTCGCGGTACAAGTATAAGCTCATCCTTGCCTCCTCCACCTGTCTTAAGTCCTCCCTGGCCGGGAGTTCCCGATTCAGCTCTGTGATGGGCTTTGTATCTGAAGTCCATTAAAGTAGAAAGCTGTGAAGTTGCTTTGAAAATTATATCTCCTCCTTTTCCCCCATCACCTCCGTTCGGTCCGCCCTTTGGAACAAATTTTTCTCTTCGAAAGCTAACGCATCCGTTGCCGCCCGCTCCCGATTTTATGAAGATCTTTGCATAATCTAAAAACAATTTTTACTCCCTGTTTTGAAAAAAGTCATTTAAAATATTTATGTATGAAATTACTTCCTTATTATATATGTCAACGTCTTTTGTTTTGATTATTTCTTTAAGATGATTGGATGCTTCAAACCATGTCTTGTAATGATTAAGCTTCGTAAAAGATTTTTCCCTGTTGATCAGATCCGAATTGTAAACTTTATCAGTGATCTTTTCAAGCTGCTTTTCATTGAACAGATCCTTAACATCATAACTGCCGGACTGAACCGGTTTATCTTTTCCTGATTCCGGCTCCTCTTTACTTGCCTGTAAAAGCTGTTCTGAATAAATTTTCTCCTGCTCCGGAATTTTCTTTACTTCTGTTTTCGGTTCAATTTTTTTTACAGTAATTTTCCCGGGTTCTTTTTTTGTATTTTCTTTTGATACCAATACCGGTGTAACACTTTTCTCGGGTTCCGCTTTTTTTTCTAAAGGCGGCTCTTTCTCTTTTGTGATCGCTTCCCCTGTAACATTGTATTTGTCTGTCAGAACTTTGGTAATGTCCATTAAACTTATTTCATACTCTTCATTTATTTCCTTTACAGCTCTGAATTTTTTCTCAAGATCCGGATAGGATTTGTCGTCAAGAAATATCTTAATAAAAGAATATGGAATTTTGGATTCAAGATTATACTTATCCTCTTCGTACTTCAGCTTAAATACCTGCAGGAAAAAATTCCTGATCTTGACATTGTTAATGTCTATAGTGAGCTTTTCATGCAGAGCTTTATTGGTCCGGTCAATGACACCGGAGATCTCGCCTTTTGTCACGAATATCTGCGAGTTCTGTTTTATAAAATCATTTATCCCCTCGGCGTAATAATTATAAAAAGGAAATGTCTTGAGTTTTTTTATTATCTCCGCCGGTGGTCTTGATTCGAAATTATTAAACAGAAATGTGACCAGTGTCCATTTTGGTCGTATGGTATAATTGAAATAAAGCTTGTTGGCTTTTTCGATCCTTGACTGCAGCTCGTCTTTATCAACTTCCTCATAAAGATCATTGATTATATAAGCCTTCGTAAAGTCAGACAGATTACTGCTTACCACGGCTTCTTTTAATAACTTATCTCCCGAAAGGATACTTTCCCAGAAATTATTTATAATGCTGTTCTCAGCATCGATCTTCCGGAGAACAAACTTTTCAAACATGACTGCTAGCTTTCTTTACTGTCAATTTACTTTAATTAGTTCTTTTATTAAATGACATTATTTTATTAATAATATCATGTGAGTCTGACATTTCTTCGCAATTTACTTTTGGAAGAGGATGGAAGGCTTTAGTCTTTCTTAAGTATGAAGTCATTCATCAAAATATTCAATCAGCGAAAAGTAATTGTCGAGATTATCATTGATAAGCCTTTCAGCTTTCTTAAGATCGATCTTTTTTGGATCTTCAATGTTCTCGCTGAGTTCGGACAGAATTTTTTCCTGAATCCTTCCTCTCTCAAGAGCTATTGAATAGGGGATCCGGTGAAATGTTACCATCGAATATTTCGGTACAAATTTTTCCGGGTATTTTTTAAATAATGCCGACTCAATTTTCTTTTTCAGCTGGAATCTCTTATCCGCGACAAGGTCTCTCATCTCAATAAAATTTTCTCTGGCAAGATCGGCTATCGCGTCCGAGTTTTTCTTTCTCAGTTTCTGATATTCAAGAAATATTTTTTTCCAGTCATCTCCGCATTTTTCGATGCATTCATTTAAATATGTACAGTCTTCGAATGCCGCGTTCATTCCCTGCCCGAAAAAAGGCACGATCGCGTGAGCCGCGTCTCCAAGCAATGCCACCTTATCTTCAATTATCCACGGATAACATTTGATCGTGATCAGACTGCCTGTTGGATTGTTAAAATACTCTTCAAGTAAAGCCGGCATTAATTTTGCCGCGTCCGGAAATTGTTTTTCAAA
>JBDTLQ010000488.1:0-2727 GCA_039934715.1 Ignavibacteria bacterium
TGGTAGAAATAGTAGAAAAAGTAAAATAATTTATATATTTATCAAAAAGTTTATTAGAGATGATACAGGAAGAAACTAATTTAGTAGTAGCGGACAATTCGGGAGCAAAATCGGTAAGATGCATCAGGGTGCTCGGCGGTTCAGACAGAAGATACGCGGGAGTAGGAGACATAATAGTGGTTACGGTAAAGTCAGCGATCCCGGGGGGAACCGTGAAGAAGGGGGAAGTTTCGAGAGCTGTAATAGTAAGGACAGTAAAGGAAACGAGGAGAAAAGACGGTACATACATCAAGTTCGATGAGAATGCCGCGGTTTTGATCAACAATCAGAACGAGCCGAAGGGAACAAGAATTTTCGGTCCGGTAGCAAGAGAGTTAAGGGACAAGCAATTCATGAAGATCATATCGCTTGCACCTGAAGTAATCTGAAAAAATTAATTTTAATCATGATACAGAAAGAAAAGATAAAGCTTAGATCCAGGATAAAGAAAAACGATTCCGTGAAGGTAGTTTCAGGAAACTCAAAAGGTTCGATAGGAAAAGTTTTATTTATTGACAGGGAAAAAGGAAGAGTGATAGTAGAGGGTGTGAATATAATTCACAGGCATACAAAGCCAAGCCAGAAGAATCAGCAGGGCGGCATTGTTAAGAGGGAAGCGGCAATAAATATTTCCAATGTGATGCTGATGTGTCCAAAGACAAATCAGCCGACAAGGATCGGATCTAAAGTAATCAAAGATGAAAAGACCGGTAAGATCTCGAGAATGAGATTAAGCAAAAAGTCCGGTGAACTAATTATCAGCTAATACAACAATGGCAAAGACAAAATCAGACAGAAAAAAAGAAACTACTCCCGAGAAAAAAGAGGGAGATAAAAAAGCGGCAAAGGACTCCGGTGATTTTAAAGAAGAGAAAGTTCCTGTAAATCTTCTAAAACATTACAGGGAGAAGGTGGTGCCGGAAATGATGAAGAAATTTAATTTCAAGAATGTAATGCGTGCGCCGAAACTGCAGAAGATTAACATCAATGTCGGAGTAGGAGCTGCTGTAGCGGATCAGAAATTAATTGAAACAACGGTAAAGGAAATAGAAGCTATCACAGGTCAGAAGCCTGCAGTTGTAGCGGCAAAGAAATCTGTTTCAAATTTTAAATTAAGAGAAGGCCAGAACATCGGAGTGAAACTTACTTTGAGGAACGCGAGAATGTATGAATTCCTTGAAAGATTTATTAATGTGGCAATACCGAGAATAAGGGATTTCAAAGGATTATCAGATAAGAGTTTTGACGGAAGAGGAAATTACAGCATTGGAATTAAAGAGCAGATCATATTTCCCGAAATAAATGTAGATAACGTGAACAGGGTATCTGGTATGGATCTTACTTTTGTAACATCTGCAAAGACAGATGAGGAATCATTTGAATTGTTAAAGGCATTCGGACTACCGTTCATAACAAGACAGACAAAAAATTAATTAAGCTATAAAAAATACATGGCGAGAAAAGCATTAATTGCGAAACAAAAAAGAAGAGAGAGGCTGGTTAAGAAATACGCCGATCTCAGAAAAGAGCTTAAGGCAAAAGGTGATTATGTTGCATTGCAGAAGCTTCCAAAGGACAGCAGCGCCGTAAGGCTAAACAACAGATGTAATGTCACCGGAAGGGTGAGAGCTTATTATAGAAAGTTCGGAATGTCCAGATTAGTTTTCAGAGAGCAAGCTTTACAGGGAAAAATTCCCGGAATAGTAAAATCCAGTTGGTAATTAAATAAGTTTTAGGAGAAATAATAAATGTCAATGACTGATCCCGTATCGGATTATTTAACAAGATTACGAAATGCCCTGAAGGCAGGAAAGAAGACTGTTGATATACCTTCATCCAATCTTAAAGAGGCATTAAGCACCATATTAAAGAGTACTTCATTCATAGAGGACTTTAAAGTTGTTGAGACCGAGAAAAAGTTCAAGATGCTTTCAATAAAATTGAAGTACAATGATGGTGACAGTGTAATACTCGGTTTAAAGAGAATCAGCAGACCGGGCATAAGAAGATATGTCAAGCACGAGGATATCCCGAGAGTAAAAAACGGATACGGCATCGCGATCGTTTCGACTTCAAAAGGATTGATGACTGACCGCCAGGCAAGAGATTCAAAGGTAGGCGGGGAAGTCGTTTGCCAGGTTTGGTAATAAAATTTTATAAAGTAAAAAATAATGAGCAGAATAGGAAAAAAACCGGTCAATATTTCTGATAAGGTTAAAGTTATACAGAAAGAAAACAATATTGAAGTAACCGGTCCTAAAGGAACATTGAATCTGAATCTTGTAGACGGAGTTAATGTCGACATCAAGGGTCAGGAATTACAGGTGACAAGAAAAGATGACACCAGAAAGAATAAGGCACTTCATGGTTTGTTCAGATCACTTCTTCAGAACATGGTAACGGGTGTCAATGAAGGATTCAGCAAGAAGCTTGAGCTGGTTGGAATCGGATACAGAGCGGAATTAAAAGGAAAGAATCTTGTGATGATGCTTGGATTCTCGCATCCGACAGTGTTCAATCCTCCGGCTGACATAAGCCTTGAAGTACCCAATCCAAACTCGGTAGTTGTGAACGGTATCAATAAGGAGTTGGTAGGACTTGTGGCTTCGAAGATAAGATCATTCAGAGTTCCCGAGCCGTACAAGGGAAAAGGTATAAAGTATGAAGGTGAAGTTGTAAGAAGAAAAG
>JBDTLQ010000489.1:0-2694 GCA_039934715.1 Ignavibacteria bacterium
TTATAACCCGCGGTCTTAAACTCATTTACAAGTGTCGCCACTTCTCTTCCGGAAATATCAAACAAAACAATATTAACATTTCCGTCTCCCGGCATATCGTAATCAATTTTCGTAGAAGGATTGAACGGGTTTGGATAATTTTGTGAAATACTATATTCCAAAGGTACTCCGATATTCACTTCATTGCTCAATGCAAAATATTCGAAGTTGCCGTTGAAGTCTGTTTGTTTCAGCCTGTAGCTGTAAACTCCCATTGCAAGACCTCTGTCTGAATATTCATAATTATTTGCTACCGCTGAATTTCCATTACCGGCAACATGTCCGACTGCTGACCATTCATTTGAAGATGAGGATCTTTCAATATCAAATCCTGCATTATTGGTTTCAGAAGTTGTTGTCCATTTAAGTGTAACTGTATTTCTTAATACATAAGATGTAAAGCTTGCAAGCTCAACCGGCAAAGGATTATCAGGAGTTATCTGAGCTCTGATCTCACCACCCGGGTTAATATTCGTATGAATGTTTGCATAGAATGTACCTGCAAGAAAGCTTGCTTCCAGAACAGGAGTAAGAGTAAATGAACTTGAAAAAGTCCCGGATGTTACTCCTAAAGGAAAACCGGCTGGAACAAAATTAATGACTACCGGCCCGTTTACGCCGATAGGTGCCGGTGAGTGAAAGTGTGCTGCAGTTGTATTTCCGGTTAATCCGCTAAAACTAAGTGATACTGTGATGATCTTTGTTGCATCATCAAATGTACCGGAAATATTACCTGTACCGGATGAGCCGCTCGGAGGTACTTCCTGTGAACCCTCATAAATATTATTGTACGGATAGATCAAGGCAAGAGAATTTTTCTGAAAGAATAACGCTGAAGATAAAATTAAAAGACAAATAAAAAGGTGTTTGTGAAGATTTTTCATTTTTTAACTCCTTTAAAATTTAATTTTTAAGAAATGTTTTTAACTTCGGTTACTTGGAATTATGGCCTCCTCCCGCAGGGTGTTAGATGGTTTTATGATTTTAGCAACTTACAAAAAATATTTTTTTGATTCAACTGTGAAGTTCAAAGTTGAAAGTTGAATCGGCAAGCTTTTCACTTTTAACTTTTAACTTTTAACTTAAGACTATTTGACAAGCATCATCCTCTTTGAATAAACATTTCCTGCATCAGTTCTGTCCGATCGTATCATAAGTCTGTAGAAATAAATTCCGCTTGGATAATTGCTTGCATTCCATTCCGTCTGATAAGCACCTGTCGGCAATTCGCCTTCAACTAATGTTTCCAGCAATTTTCCATTAACATCATACACAGATAATTGTATGTCTGCTGATTCCGGAAGATCAAATTTAATTTTAGTCACAGGGTTAAACGGGTTTGGATAATTCTGCTCAAGGCCATATCTCTCCGGAATTTCTGAACTGATCACCTGCACACTTGCGAACGGGTTAGGCTTATACAATATAAGCTGACCGGTTATTGTATAATGAGGTTCAGTGTGACCGTTGTTGTTAAACTCACAATCGGAACACGTTACACCCGTGACACACGAGGGATTAAACGGACGGCAGAAATTTTCAAATTCCTGCAGATGATAATCGATAGTTACATTAGAGCCCGGCGTCACACTGGTTGAGGCGTCAACATCAAACGGAACAACGCTTGCTCCCGGACACCATCCTGCTCGTCCGTATTGCCAGGTTCCTCCCTGAGGACTGCATGGATTTACTGAACAGTCGCCTCTCCACAACAGGTGATCTGTAATTGTACTTCCAACTGTGAGATGATGTTGTTTAAGAGAAAACTCCGCGGCATTATCGGTATTGCCCTGACCGTGACCGGTCGTTACAAGTTTTACCTTTGCCTTTGAGGTTTGTGCATCGATCATTACATTCTGAGGTGTAAGATAATCTTCAGGCGGGAAAGCAGGATCACCATATAATACATGATTGTTTTGCCAGAGAGTAATTACACTGAAAGGCTTATCCTTCATTTCTCCTTCTATGAATGCAAACTTTACAGTCACAAGCCATCCGCGCGCACCGCCGATCCAGCTTTCTATATAACTTCCGAGTCTGACTTCATCATGCAATAAAGGCATATAGTCGGTGACATCAATTATAAATACGCACTGTCCCGGATATCCGCCTCCTACTATATTATAAGGAGTAACTACCCGCGCGATCTCATAATTTGTGTTAGTATCTTTATACAATTTGATCCATCCTATTCTGTCCCACGGATCACAGCCCGCTGCAGGGCAGCCAATTGTATAGTACATCAGTATTTGCTTGTAGTGTGTGTTTGTATCGGGCAGGGTAAAATTCCCGTAATGTGTGTCAGCCCAGTTCTGGAAATTCTGGTTGAAAGTTGTGACCCATGTAGTATCTCCGGATGCTGCGTTTGAATTATTCAGGAAAAGGAAAAATAGTATAACAATGAAAAGCGGTATCGTTTTCTTTATTTCAGAAAACTTTAAGAGTAATTCTTTACCCATAATTCTTCATTTAAGATTCTTTAAAATAATTTTGTTAAACTTAATAAAATTTTATTTAATTAATAACACATATCGTGAATGGTGAATAGTCAATGGTCAATCGTCAATCGTCAAACGTCAATCGTGAATCGTCAAACGTCAAACGTCAATCGTCAATCGTCAATGGTCATTGGTCATTCACTATTCACTATTTACT
>JBDTLQ010000490.1:0-2665 GCA_039934715.1 Ignavibacteria bacterium
GTTTGAAAGATTCGTGATCATAGTAACATCACTTCACCGGGATTTTTTACCGTCAAGCTGGGCGATTTTCACGCCGACTTTAGTTGATCTGGGATTATTACTCGGAAGCTTTGGATTTTTCTTTACATTCTTATTATTATTTTTAAAATCATTACCATTAGTTTCTATTTCAGAATTAAAAGCTGTTGTCGAAGGTGCGCAGCCAACTATACATCCGCACCCCCACAGCAACGGTTATCAGGATGATCAAAAAGCTCATTAATAAAATAAGGGAATTCGATTCTCAGGACGACACAGAGCCTAGAAGTAAAAAACTCTTCGGTCTGGCGGCGCTGTACAATACACCCAACGAAATAATTGAGGCAGCATCCGTAGTAGCAGGAAAAGGTTATGAGAAGTTTGATGTCTATACTCCTTATCCTCTTCATGGAATGGATGACGCGATGGGAATGGGCGAGTCCAGGATCGGAAGAGTTTCATTTGCTGCCGGTATAACCGGAACATGTCTTGCGCTGCTTATGATCGGCTGGATGACCGGAATAGATTATCAAAATATTATCGGAGGCAAGCCGTTCTTTTCACTGCCGCCTTCAATACCGATCACATTTGAAGTTACGATCCTGCTTACGGGCATAGCTACAGTATTCGGAATGCTAATACTATTTAGTAAGCTGCCAAAGATCAACAGTCCATTGAATGATACCCCTTTCATGAAAAATGTTTCTTCGGATAAATATGGTCTTGTAATAAAAGCTGATGATGATAAATTTATAGAGCCCGATGTAAAGAATTTATATTTATCAACGGGTGCTTATGATATTCAGAATATTTATTACCGCGAATCTAATTTAACAAAGAAGACACCGATATTTGAAAAGAAATTCATAGGTGCGATAATAGGAACTGCGATAATCACCGCGATAGTTGCTTACTTCACTTTGAATTTTGTTCTATATGATACTCAACCGTTTAACTGGATGTGGCATCAGGCGAGGATTGATTCCCAGAGCCCGAGCAATTTTTTCCCTAATAAGTTTGGAATGCGTGAGCCTGTGAACGGAACTGTTGCGAGAGGTTTTTTGCCATATGAATTCCAGGGAATGCCGGATTCATCTGTAAGATACATGTCAAACCCTCTTGCCGTCAGCAAGAAAGTTTTGGAAAGAGGTCAGGAGAGATTTAATATCTATTGCAGTCCGTGTCACGGTTACTTCGGCGATGGTGACGGGAGATTGAAAGGTCAGTTTCCAAAACCTCCGAGCCTTCATTCGACCAAAGTCTCAAACTGGCCTGACGGAAATATTTATCATGTAATTACAAACGGACAGAATGTAATGCCAAGCTACGCTGAACAGGTTTCAAGAGATGACAGATGGTCGATCATTCATTATATTAGAGCATTGCAGAAGTCAAAGAATGCCAAGGATGAAGAACTGCCAAAATAGCTTGCTGACAATTTTGAAAGTAATTATGAAATACACAAGAATTGAATAGATGGAACATAAGTCGGATTTATTTGAACTGATAAGAGAGCTTTCTGAGGCAGATGTAAAGTATGTTATTTGTGGTGGAGTTGCTTGTGTATTGCATGGAGTTGAAAGGGCTACTTTTGATCTTGATATTTCAATGGCATTTGAAAAAGATAACATTGAGAAAATAATCAGGGCAACTAAAAAGTTCGGATTGAAACCAAGAATACCTGAACCTGTTCAAAATCTTTTTGATCCGGACAAAAGGAAGAAATGGTTTGAAGAAAAGGGAGCTTTGGTTTATACATTTGTTTCAGACAAAACTCCGCTTCAGCTTGATATTTTTTTGAACTATCCGAAAACGTTTGAAGAGCTTCTTGAGGGTTCTGAGAATTTTTTAATAAATGGGCTGAATATAAAAGTTTCTTCAATAGCTGATCTTTTGTTGGTAAAAAAACTTATTGATCCTTTAAGGGATAAAGACATTATTGATATTAAAGAACTTGAAAAAATCAAAGAGCAAAAAGATAAACCCGTTTAACGGAAAAGAAATTGATGAAATGTTTGATGGTCATATCGAGAAACCACTTTCGGGTATGACTCCAAAAGAAAAGCTGGATTATCTATGGCTGCAGATGAAATTCAAATGGGATATAAGAAACAGGGTGCTTTTAGAAAAGAAGGATAATGAAAAAAGTTGAATGGCTCTTTCAGAAAATGGAAATGATTTTAAAAAGTAATTTAAATTTTTTTATTTTATAATTTATTTTATAAATGGATTACCAGAAAAAACCGCTGCCTGCTAAAGTCGGAAAGATAGGTTACCTATTGTTAGGGCTGGGAGCACTGCTTTTGATACTGGCTTTTGTAGTTGATACCAAAAGGGCGTTCTTCGATTATCTCTGGATGTATATGTTTCTTGTGAGTATCGGAGTCGGTTCACTCGGATTGGTCGCGCTGGAATATTTAGTTGGCGCGACATGGAGCACTCCTTTCAGAAGAGTATCGGAATTTCTTGCATCGGTCATTCCTGTTTTAGTTGTGCTTACGATCCCTTTACTTTTCGGAATGCATGATCTGTTTCACTGGACCAGCCCGGAAGCCCTGGCGACGGATCCTATTTTGAAAGCAAAGGACCCATATCTGAATGTTGATTTCTTCATGATCAGAGTTGGACTATATTTTTTAATATGGGT
>JBDTLQ010000491.1:0-2663 GCA_039934715.1 Ignavibacteria bacterium
GTGATTGAAGCTGAAGAAAATTTTCATTCGATTTCAACTGCGGATAATTTTCCGACACTACAAGTAATCTTGACAATGCACTCGAAAGCTGATCCTGTGCTTTCTGAAATGCCTGGAATTTTTCAGGATCACTTAAGTCATCAGCTGACAGTTTTACCTGTCCTACTCTGCTTCTTGCATCGGTTACTTCTGTAAGAACACTTTTCTCAAAATCAGCTGCTCCCTGAACAGTACTTACCAAATTCGGAATAAGATCCGCTCTTCTCTGATACTGATTTTCAACCTGCGACCATGCAGAGTTCACTCCTTCTTCCATTGAAACTAACTTATTATATCCGCATCCGTAAAAATTAGCCGAAGCAATTAATAAAAAAAGCAAAGCTGAAAATCTGAATATATTTGATTTCATGTCCGTTTTAATTTTTTCAAAAATACCACTATGAGTTTTTAAATACAATTCTTAAGATAGCATTACTAAAAATATCCTAATTTTAAATTTACAGCCTAATTGACAATTAAAAATTGATAATTTAAAATTGTCTTTTCATTGTATAAGCAAAAATCTAATTTGCATAAAAAATTTTTCACAATTCATTTTCATAATTTAAAACATTAAATAATTTTATGTGTGGAATTGCCGGATTTTATTCAGATGATATAAATAAATTTGATTCTGTAAAGCTTCTTGGAGATATGGTTAAAAGTATTCAGAAGAGAGGTCCGGATTTTACCGGAACATATTTTACAAAAAATGTTGGACTTGGACATAATCGCCTCAGCATTATAGATTTGTCTCCTGAATCGAATCAGCCCTTTCATTACGAAGGTCTTAGTCTTTCATACAATGGCGAGATTTATAATTACATAGAAATAAAATCAGAACTTCTGAAACTAAATTATAAATTCAGAACTGTTTCCGATACTGAAGTGATTCTTGCAGCTTATAAAGAGTGGGGAAAGGATTGTGTTAAAAAATTTATCGGTATGTGGGCATTTGTAATCTGGGATGAAACGAAGAAAGAATTATTCTGCTCGCGCGACAGGTTCGGCATCAAACCGTTTCTTTACATTAAAAAAGCCAACGACTTCTTCTTTGCTTCCGAAATAAAAGCTCTGCAGCTTACTCCTCTATATACAAATGAAATAAATATGAATCAGGTTTACAGAGGATTACAGCTCGGCTGGCTTAATTATGAAGACGAAACCTATTTTAAAGTAATTAAAAATCTTCCGCCGGCTCATAATTTAATTTTAAGGAACGGGGAAGTTACTTTGGAAAAATATTGGGATATAAATAACTTTGAAAATTCAGTTACAGGCTCATTTGAAGATAAATGCAAAGAGTTTTATGATTTATTTTTTGATTCAATGAAGCTGCATAATCGCAGTGATGTGCCTCTTGGAGTTTGCCTTAGCGGCGGATTGGACAGCAGTTCGATGGCTTCGGCTTTGTCAATCATAAATCCGGATAAGAAAATAAAAAGCTTCACTTCATATTATACCGGACTTGATAATAAATTTGACGAAAGGAATTTTGTAAATGAAGTAACAAATAAATATCCCAACCTTGAGCCGTTCTTTATTTCTCCTACCGAAGCAGATGTCGAAGAATCTTTCGAGGAAATTTTTAAGAACTTCAGCATTCCTTTGAATGGCAGTTCGCTTATTTCACATAACTTTGTAATGTATCTCGCAAAGCAGGAAGGAATTATTGTTACAATTGACGGGCAGGGCGGTGATGAATCTATGGGCGGTTACCTTCATACTTTCTACAGACTATTCGCAGATGAATTCAGTAAGCTGAGATTGTTCAAGGGAATTTCTTTAATAAATAATTATAAAAATTATCATTCATATAGTCTTACAAAGACTCTCGACATATATTCAAAATCTTTTTTATCAACTCTGTTTGATGAGAATTCATTATATAAGCTTGAGTACAAATATAACGGGAATATTTTAAATCACAAAAACGGAAGCGACCTTTTTAATTTAGTAAAAAAAGACACAAACAAAACAAATAATTTTCTTTATCATACATTGTTCAATACTATTCTTCCTTCGATTTTATATTGTGTTGATTTTATTTCAATGCTGTATTCAATCGAATCAAGAGTCCCCCTTCTTGACCACAGGATTGTAGAACTATGCTTTACTCTTCCGAATGATTATAAAATAAACAGCTCCGAAACCAAATATATTCTTAGAAAATCTCTCGAAAGTATCTTACCTCCAAAAGTTGCTGCAAGAAGGGACAAGAAAGGTTTCGTAACTCCGGGTGAAGTTCACTGGATGAGAAATTCCATGAAACATTTACTCGATATTGATTATTCAAAACTCGATTTCTTAGACAAAGGTAAAACTAAAATGTACTTAAAAGATTTTGAAAACGGCGAGAACAGGTATTCAAATATTATCTGGAGACTCGCGATGCTGAATAAATGGATGAAGACAGTTTGATTCATAAAAATATTTTTTAAAATGATTAACTACATTTATTAGTAATTTAGTAATCAACAAAAAAGCAGGAAAAATTTTCCTGCTTTTTATTAATCCAAAATAATATCATTAAATGCAATCACCTTAACCACATATCTGTTCAACTGCTAACTTTCACTTCACCAGCATCATTCTTCTCGTCTCAAAATTCACTCCATTCACGG
>JBDTLQ010000492.1:0-2642 GCA_039934715.1 Ignavibacteria bacterium
ATGAAACAGAAAGTTATTATCAAAAGGTAGGAAATATTTATCATTGCCACTTCAAATCCGATCACAAGCTGCTTAACGCCTTCCTCTCCTGTTGACTCCATCATATTGACCATGCCTTCTATAGAATCGACATTGATTAGAAACAAAAAGACAAGAATTATCAGTGTTGCTATTGCGAAGAAACCTACAAAGATCTTTTTTGCTATTGCTTCACGGAAAGTGTTGAATATTAATGTTAAAAAGATCATAATTTAATTCTGGTTTCCGATTAAATTAATGAACATGTTTTCAAGTGTATTCTTTTCTCTGACGATGCCGTGAATAAGAACACGGTTTTGTCTCAATATGTCTATTACTGAATTGAGTTCCTCAGGGCTCATTGTGTTAATACAGAATTCATTCTTACCGTTAAGAGTGGCTTTATAATTACTCAGCAATTTGTTCAGCAGGCTTTCATCCATGTCTGATGTTGTGAATATATAATTATCCGAGACCGAAGTAATATCATCCACTCTTCCAAGTCTTACAAGTGAACCTTTATTCAGAATGGCAACTCTGTCACAGATCAGTTCAACTTCACTCAGCAAATGCGAATTCAGAAAGATGGTCTTGCCTTCCTGTTTCAGATTATTGAGGATATCGCGTATCTCTTTTCTTCCAATGGGGTCAACACCATCGGTCGGCTCATCGAGAAAGATAAGCTCGGGATTATTCAGCATTGACTGCGCGAGTCCAAGCCGTTGAAGCATTCCCTTTGAATATTTTTTGATCTTTGTCTTCCGCCATTTCTCCATATCAACAAGCCCGAGATACTCATCAGACTTTTTCTTAACATCACTACTATTCATACCGCTAAGCTTGCCAAAGTAATGAAGCACCTGTTCGCCTGTCAGGTAATTAGGAAATTTATGATTCTCCGGAAGGTATCCGACTTTGAATTTATATGATTCGTCAGAAATTTCTTTATTAAAAATTTTAATTTCTCCTTCTGTTGGAAAGGTAATACCTAGAAGAATTTTTATCAGTGTTGTTTTGCCGGCGCCGTTTGGTCCAAGCAGACCGAAGATCTCCCCGCTTTCAACTTCGAATGAAAAATTATTTAGCGCGAGAATTTTATCTTTAGAAAAGTTCTTAGTGGAATATTCCTTTGATAAATTCTTTGTTGAAATTACACTCATTGTCTCTTATGAATTATTTATTGGTATTAACTCTTTCATCATTTCTCATTGCCTGTATTACATTTTCCAGATGTATATCCAGTTCAACTCCTATATCTTCAGCTCCTTTTACAATGTCGTCCCTGCTTACATTTTTTGCAAAGGCTTTGTCCTTCATTTTTTTCTTAATGCTTTTTGGTTCAACGTCATTCAGACCTCCTTGTTTCATAAGCGAATAAGCCGTAATGAAACCTGTTATCTCATCGCAAGCAAAAAGATACTTTGCCAGCAATGATTCGCGAGCAACACTCGTCCGGTCAGGATAAGCGTGACCAAGTATCGCATCGATCACTTCCTTGTCGTACCCTGCTTCTTCCAGTATCGGAACGGCTGTGTTTGGGTGAGTGTCCGGATACACTTCCCAGTCAAGGTCATGCAGCAGTCCGGCTGACGCCCATTTGTCCTGATCCTCATTAAGTTTTGAAGCATATGACCTCATGGCAGCTTCAACCGAGTAGCAGTGCTTTCTCAAATTTTCATTCTGAATGTATTTATGAAGCAGTTCTAATGAAGTTTTGTAATCAGGCATTAAACTTTAAGAGGTTTGCTTTAAAATAACAAAGTTAAATGTAACTTAATATCAATAAATTCACAATATCAGGGATTGATAATACACGGCAAAAAATGGACGCGGATAACACGGAATTACCTGATTATCACTGATCTTAGATATTTTTTTAAAATATTCCTTTTTTATTTAAAATAAATTTATTTTACATATTAAAATAAATTCTATGTTTGAGATGAACTTGAAAATATAAAGGAGATCAGTGTAAAATCAGTTTTCTTCCGTGTCATCCGCGTTCAATCAAAAATGTCCTGTACTTATCATGGATTGATAATGACATCATCGGGAAGTTCATTCCTGTCATCATCCCTCACTGGAAATTCGCGTATGAGCACTTCTCCGATTTCAATCAGGCCCTTTGTTATTCCAGCGTGATAATTTTTATTTATAAAATGATCTGTAAGTTTTCCGGAAATTTCATTCCATGATCCGGGGGATATTTTTGAATTAATACCTTCATCCGCAACGATCTCAAATTTTCTCTCATTAAAAATAAGAAAAAATAAAACTCCGGTCTTATCTCTCGTTTCGTGCATCTTCAATCTTACAAACTCCTTCATTGCAATTTCTCTCGGTGTATCTTTCTTTTCAAGAAACCCTCTCCGTCTCTTTATGCAAACACGTATCTCTCCCGAAGTTTTCTTCTCGATCTCTCCGATAGTACCGGCGATCTTATCAAGCTCTTCGTCTGATAAATACTCTGATATGATGTTTTTTCTTGACAAGTATTATTATTAAGTATTGAGTATTGAGTATTAAGTATTGAGTATTGAATATTAAGTATTGATATAACTATCAACGAACAACTATCAACGAACAACTATCAACTAACAACTATCAACGAACAACTATCAACG
>JBDTLQ010000493.1:0-2627 GCA_039934715.1 Ignavibacteria bacterium
TAAAATACCGTCATTACTTCATGATCTCCGAAGCTCCATTCGAATATTCCCGCGATCTGAAATGATATCATCACAAGTATGCTCCCGAGTATGAGCATTTTGTAATTTTCATTGTGCTGATCAATATAAAACCGGATCTGTTTCAAAAACACAGACACAAAAATTCCTGTGAAAAATAAAAAGCCGAATATCCCGGTGGTGGCGAGTATCATGATAAAATTATTGTGAAGATGAACTCCCTCGGATGCTTCTTTGGGCTGCTTGTAAGTTTTATAGATCTCCAGAATATGGGAATCCGCTACTCCAGTGAGAGGATGATCTTTGAACATTTCAATCCCAACCTTCCACATGCTTATCCTGGATGAATTGCTCGGGTGATTAAGATCAGCAATACTCTTTGCCCTGTCTGTATATGTCGAAGGGAGCATGAAAGCCGAAAGGATCAGCGCAGCAATGAACGCGATGAGAAATTTTCTATTTGAAATGATCCCGAATATCAGAAGGCAGATGACAGTTGCAAGTAATACGTTTCTCGATTGTGTCAGCAGCATTGATACAAATACCGGCAGAAGAATCAGTAGTAAATATTTTTTTGCAATGACAAATTTATTTTTTACAAACAACAAGGGGAATACGGAAAGCAAGCTCATCATTTTGATTTCAGCTGCGGTCAGTGGATAATTAAAGTAATCTATCCTGATCTCGGAGAACGGCATTTGCTGAATGATCTCATTGAACTTCAATCCGTACTGTATCAGTTCGGCAACTGAAACAAGCGATATTACACATACATTAATGAAAAGTATTCTGCTTAGTGTTTTATAGTCGATAACTTTAATGAGAGACACATAGAAAATAAGAAAAAGTAAAAGACGTTTGATGTTACTGAACGCGCCTTCAGGATAGACCGCGTTGAACCGGGTAAGTATCTCAGTAAGACAATAAAGAAGAATGAATATGTTGATAATTTTAATCTCTTTAAAGAGAGCACAGTCATAGTTTAATTTTCTGTTTATTATGAATTGAATTAACCACAGCGAAAGCCAGGTTCCGAATGCTATCGATGAAACAGCGATTGACAGGCTCACGACAGAGATCTGAATGGTGAGCAGGATCAAAATTATTTTATCAAGATACGATATAATTTCTTTCCGGTTCAAACTTTTTATTAAACTGATAAAATATTTTAGTATTCTTAAAACAAATTCATTTTTTAACTTTAAAAATTCTTTTGGTAAAAGGCTGAATAAAAATGAGTATCTTTCTCAGCCAGTCAGGTTTTTGCTTATCAAGTTCAGGGTTAAAGTCCCATTGACTTCCTGCAAGTCTTTCCTTCATTACTCCGGGATGTGTATTTGTGAATCTTTTGAGATTTCCGAGATCATCATAATTCTGAAATCCGGAAATATTCTTTTCCGCAACTTCGCCTGTGTTATACAGTTTCTCAAAATCCTTTCTTTTTCTGATCAGACTCTCCGGAGGTCGGACCCATCCGTAATGATAAATTTCGGCATCGATGTCATTTGAATTTATTTTCGAACCATCGCGATGCCGGAAATCCATTGCATCTCCCCATGAAACTATGTCGTCATTGTTTTTTATTATTCTTACTTCGCGAAGATACCAGTTCCTGTAATTATCCTGATAATAGTCATATGTTCCGTAAAAATGTTTGTAATAAAATCTTAGACCTTCTGTTTGTTTGCTAATCAAATACTTATTCAATGCACTGCTGACAGTGTTGTAATATTTTTCATGAAGAACCTCGTCACCCTGAATATAAAAACACCAGTCACCTATACATTCCTTCAACGCCTTATTTGTTTCAACGGACAGTACTTTGCCTTCCTTTAAAGTCATGTCCCATTCACTTTCGATGATCTTAATTTTTCCGTAACTATCCCGGAGGGACTTCACGATCTCAAGCGTTTCATCTTCCGACTTCCCCACATTGACGATCATTTCATCGCACAGAGGAAGTATTGATAAGATCGCTTCCCGGAAAGGGTAAGCGTAATAAACTCCGTTCTTTACAATTGTAAATCCGGAAACTTTCATGTTAAAATTTCCTGATGCCTGAACTGAAGGTCATAGAGTTTTTTATAAAGTCCGCTCGTAAGAAGGAGCTGTGAGTGAGTACCCGTTTCGGCGATCTCACCTTTATCAAGAACTATGATCACATCAGCATTTTGAATTGTCGACAGACGGTGCGCTATCACGATGGATGTTCTTCCCTGCATTAATCTTTCGATAGCCTGCTGTACAAGAATTTCCGATTCCGTATCAAGTGATGATGTAGCTTCATCAAGTATGAGCACCGGCGGATTTTTCAGCAGAGCTCTCGCGATTGACAGTCTCTGTCTTTCACCTCCGGATAATCTTACACCCCTGTCACCGGTAACAGTGTCATAACCTTTTTCAAAGCCGGTTATGAACTTATGCGCGTTGGCTGCTTTCGCTGCTTCAATTATCTGCTCAAGAGGGATCTCACTTTCACCGTATGCAATATTATTCCTGACTGTATCATTGAACAGTATAGTCTCCTGCGTCACAATTCCCATCAGACTTCTTAAAGAATTTATATTTATATCTTTGATATCTTTACCGTCGATGAGCAGTTGTCCTTC
>JBDTLQ010000494.1:0-2626 GCA_039934715.1 Ignavibacteria bacterium
CAGAAATTCTTCAACAGGTTATTTAATTTTTATAGACGGAGACTGCGTTCCGCATACGGATTTCATCAGTGCGCATATTGAGAACAATGAATACAATACTGTGCTGTGCGGAAGAAGAGTAAATCTGACTAAGAAAATCTCAGAGAGGATAAGTAAGGAAAACATTCTAAACCTGGATTATCAGAAAGTAAAATTTTCGGAAGTACTTTTCTCTTCAATGAATAAAGACAAAATTAATTTCAACATAGAAGAGGCCTTTATATATAAGAATAAAGCTATAAGAAAAGTACTGACCAACGAAGACGAACATATTCTCGGCTGTAATTTTTCAATTCCCAAAAAGCTGCTTGAAAAGATAAACGGCTTTGATGAAAATTACGAAGGTCCCGGACTTGGTGAAGATTCAGATATTGAATTCCGGCTGAGGCTCATTGAAGCGAAATTTAAATCCGTCAGAAACCTTGCGGTTCAATACCACCTTTATCATAAAAAAACGATCGAGGAACCGAAAAATATGTTGTACTTTAATAAGGCGAAAGAAAGAGGTGAATTTTTTTGCAGCAAAGGACTTGTAAGGAGTTGATAATTGATAGTTGATATTTTAATACAACTTTGACTATTGACCATTGACTATTGACTAATACTATTTAACTGATCAACAATTTAACCGATTAACTATATTAATTGAATAAAGTATCCGCATTAATAATATGTAAAAATGAAGAGAAGAACATTGAAGAATGTATAAAAAGTGTTTTATGGTGTGATGAGATAGTTTTAATTGACAGCTTCAGCATTGATAGAACAATAAGCATAGCGGAAAAATATAGTCCGAAGATATTTCAGAATGAGTGGAAAGGTTTTGCGGTTCAGAGAAAGTTTGGATTGACAAAAGCTACAAACGAATGGGTATTAGCGATTGATGCGGATGAAAGATGTTCGAAGGAACTCGAAGAAGAGATCAGATCGCTTATGAAAAAGGAGAAGATCAGCGAAAACGGATTTGAGATCCCGCGTAAAAGTTTTTTCCTTAACAAATGGATTAAACACGGCGGTTGGTATCCGAATTACCAGCTGAGATTGTTTAGGAGAGATCTTGCAGAACTGACCGAACGTCTTGTTCATGAGAGCTATTTTGTTAAAGGTCAGATCTCAAGACTGAAGAATGATATCCTGCATTACACAGTTACATCTATTGCAGAATATGTAAATAAAGTAAATACATATTCCGATCTTTCAGCCGCGGAGAAAACCGGCAGAAAGAAAATAAAATTTCTTGATATTTTCATAATGCCCCGCATAGCATTCATCCAGCAATTCTTATTGAAAGGAAATTTTCTCGACGGCACAGAAGGTCTTATGGTTTCTAACTTTCACATGATAACCAAACTTCTCAACAACATGAAAATATGGGAATTGCAGAACAAAAACGATAAACGATAAATGAATTATTTCAGAAGAGTCTTTAAATATGTTAAGCCATATAAAAAAGAGCTGGTACTAGCAAACCTGTTCACTGTCCTTGTAGTTATATTCGGGCTGCTTTCTGTTCTGATGCTTTTTCCTTTTATTGATCTTCTCTTTAACGAGATACCAAAGGTAGCTTCTCAGAAAACTATCACTTCTATATTCGATATCAAAGAGATAATCGTTGTTTACTTTGGTAAAATCGTTTCAAGGTATGACAGGCTCGATGTTCTGAAATTTCTTTGCGCGCTGATACTTGTGACTTTCCTTTTGAAAAATCTATTTATCTATCTGCAGACTTATTTCATGGCAGCCGTTGAGCAGGGAATCCTTAAGGATCTGCGCTTTGATCTGTACCGGCATTATCTCGAACTGCCTCTGAGTTTTTTTACTGATGAAAGAAAAGGCAACCTGATCTCGAGGATCATTAATGATGTTCAGATAGTAAAGGATTCTCTTATAGCGGTCGTCAATAGTTTATTCCGTGATCCTCCGTCAATCATCGCGTATTCGGTGGTTCTGTTTTTATTCAACTGGAAGCTGACACTGATAATTTTCCTGCTTGCTCCCGTTACAGCATTTATCTTAAGCAAGATCGGCAATTCCCTGAAACGCAGCAGTACAAAGTCTCAGGAAAAAATTTCCGATATCACATCGACACTTGATGAAACTCTCGGTGCTATCAGAGTGGTCAAGGCATTCGGAATGGAAAAGTACGAGACCAATAAATTTGAAAAAGAAAATGATTCATACTTTAAGCTGCTTGTAAAGTTATCACGTAAACGAGCTCTAGGCTCCCCGATCTCGGAAGCCATCGGGGTTCTGACAATTGTTATTATACTGTATTTCTTTGGAGCAGAAATTATAAAAGGGAACAGCGAGATGACTCCCGGTGCATTCATATTTTATCTTGCCGTGTTTTTTCAGATGATGCCATCGCTGAAATTATTCGGACAGATGTTTAACAGCTATAAGGAAGGAACGGCTGCTGCGGAAAGAGTTTTCAATCTCCTTGATACAAAATCGAACATCATTGATTCTCCCGGCGCTGCTGTTATAAAAGATTTCAAAGACAACATTGAATTCCGAAACGCTTCATTCAAATATGATAAGAGCAATGATATCTTAAAGAATATCAATCTTAAAATTAACAAAGGAA
>JBDTLQ010000495.1:0-2621 GCA_039934715.1 Ignavibacteria bacterium
ATTAAAATTTTATTGAATTCAGGAAATTTTAAATCTGCCTTTTTGTAATTCTTTGGATGCGCGAGTGACTGTTCCAACACCTACACCAAGCTTCAGCGCAACTTCATGCTGAGGAATATTTTTTTTGAGCATGTTTACAATACTCAAGCGTTTCGGAATTTCTTCAATTTCTTTTTCAGTAAGGATACCAAGAAGAAATTCTTTCATGTCAGATTTTTTCCGGAAGCCAAGTAATAGATCTACAAAGTAATTTAATTGATCAGCACTCTTCATATCCGTATTTTTTAAATTGTATAAATGAACAACATACTAATATACTATTATACTAGTATTACTAGCAATGCTAATTTACGGGCAGCCGGTTAACTGATTTGCTATGCTGCTAGCAAGACATGTTATACCATTTGTTATAATTTTGGGGCAATATCGTATTGGATTTAATTCAATTAATTCTAATTATTAATATTTATTTTGAAATTGTATGGGGAAATGTATAATTTGGTTCAAAACCATATGTTTATAACTTTCGAGGGTATAGATCTCAGCGGTAAGTCAACCCAGATCAAACTCCTGCAAAATTATTTAGAGAAAAAAAATATAAATGTAATTTCAGTCCGGGATCCGGGGAGTACAGGCATTTCGGAAAGGATCAGGGATATTCTGCTTGATAAAGATCATTTTAAAATGGAATACCTGACTGAATTTTTTTTATTTTCATCGTCAAGACAACAACTCACTAAAGAAGTAATTTTGCCTTATCTCAAAAAAAAATATTTTGTTCTAAGCGACAGGTACTTTGATTCTTCTACTGCATACCAGGGTTACGGCGGGATGATCGATCTGAAAACAATAAAAAACGTAAATAAGATAGCTTCTGACGGATTGATCCCTGATTTAACCTTTTTAATAAATATAAGCATAGATGAATGTTTGAAAAGAAAAAAATTAATAATAGAAGATTTGTTGTTATAGACGGGACCAAAGCTGTAGAAGATATTCATGCCGTAATAGTCGGAAAATTAAAAGTTAAAAATTAAATACAAATTAAGTTTATAAAAGATAAAAAAAATTATATATGAAAACGTTAAAGAATAATTTTTTCAGGATCTATACATTCTCTGCACTTATTGCGCTGATATTTTTTTCCGGTGTGAATATCTCAGGTGATGATGACATCTATGAAAAAATAAACCGTAATATGGATCTGTTCGGGCAGGTTTATAAAGAGATCGCTTTAAATTATGTAGATGAAATAGATGCGGATAAATTTATAACCGCCGGCATTGAAGGAATGCTCTCCACGCTTGATCCTTATACAAATTATATCGATGAAAGAAACCGTGATCAGATCGACCTTATAACTACAGGAAAGTATGGCGGAGTAGGAATTACGGTTGGTGTAAAAGACAGCATGATATATGTCACCGAAATCATGAACGGTTATGAAGCACAGAAAAAAGGGTTACGGGTAGGCGACAGAATAATTGAAATAAACGGTACTCTTCTTAGCAAGGATAAAGTCGGCGAAATGCGCACACTGATCAGGGGACCGGTTGGAACCGATGTGGATGTTAAAATAATAAGAGATGAGGAGGAAATTGGTTTTAATCTTACCAGGCAGGAAATAATTTTAAAGAATGTTTCATACTTCGGATACATCGAGCCCAAGTCAAGCGGCATAGGATATATACGGCTTGACAGGTTTACAAATATTTCCGAAAGTGAAGTTGAAAATGCGCTTAAGACGCTGCAATCAACCGGCGATTTAAAAGGCCTGATTCTCGATCTGCGAAATAACGGCGGCGGATTGCTGGATGCTGCCATCGGAATTTTAAATAAACTTGTTCCCAAAAACAGTTTGCTTGTTATTACCAAAGGAAAGAGAGCAGATTCGGAAAGAAAGTTTTTTTCGAAAGAAGATCCTCTTCTTCCGGCGGATGTTCCTCTTGCCGTATTGGTCAACGGCAACACTGCATCTGCGTCCGAGATCGTGGCCGGTGCTATACAGGATCTGGACAGAGGAGTGATCGTTGGAACAAAATCATTTGGTAAAGGGCTTGTTCAGCAGATCAAAGATCTCGATAAAAGATCACAGATCAAGATTACAGGTTCAAGATATTTCACGCCCTCGGGAAGATGGATTCAGGAAAAAAACTATTTTAAAGAAAATAAATACGGCGTCTTCGTGGATAAAGATAAATATGACCAGGTTGATTTTAAGACATTGGGAGGAAGAGTGGTCAAGTCATACGGCGGGATCATGCCTGATGTAGAAATTAAGATTGCGCCTGAAAGCGAAGCGCATGCCGCTTTATCCGCAAAAGACATGTATTTCAAGTTTGCAAATTATTATATAGAAAATAATCCTGGCACAAAGATAGTAATACCGGACGATGAATTGTTCATACAGTTCAAAAATTTTTTAAGCCTGAAGAATTTTTCTTACGAATCACAGATTGAGAAGAAGCTGAAGGAAATCGAGCAGATAGCCTCAGAGAAAAGCTACAACATAGATATAAAGAGCATGCTGGATAAGGTTGAGATTGAAGCTGAGGACGCTGAACTTAAGGAAATTGATTTTTCAAAGGATGATATCGTGAGAAGCATAGCAAATGAAATCA
>JBDTLQ010000496.1:0-2618 GCA_039934715.1 Ignavibacteria bacterium
GAATGGATTTACCCCGAGATGTCCTGCTTGCTTCCGGAATATCATAGACCTTCAGCCAGTAGCATTTTCCCTTATCGGTGAAGAACATGATATACTGATGAGTCGAACCGATGAACATGTGTTCAATAAAATCATCATTATCGGCATTACCTGTGGAAGCTGCGGTGATCCCTTTGCCTCCCCTTCCCTGTGACTTGTATGAATTCACCGGTATTCTTTTGATAAATCCTTTGTTCGATATCGTGATGACAACATCCTCTTCCTTTATCAGCTCCTTCATCATATCATCATCGGTCATTTTTCTTGCGTCATAAACGATCTCGGTCCTTCTTTCATCTCCGTATTTTTCTTTGATCGCTTTAAGATCATCGCAGACCATTTCCCTTCTAAGCGTCTCACTCTTTAGAATATTCTTGTATCTCTCAATCGCTTTAAGAATATCTTTATACTCATCCTCGATCTTTTTTCTTTCAAGTCCGGTCAGCCTTTGCAGTCTCATGTTCAGGATTTCAACAGCCTGGATCTCGGACAATTTGAATTTCTTGATCAATCCTTCACGAGCGGTGAGAGTATCTTTGGATTTCTTGATCAGCTTTATCACTTCATCTATGTTATCAAGCGCGATAATATAACCTTCAAGGATGTGCGCTCTTTTTTCAGCAGCGTCAAGCTCAAACTTTGTTCTGCGTACAATAACATTCAGTCTGTGCTTTATAAAATGCTCCATCATTTCTTTCAGGTTCAGAACCCTTGGAACACCGTCAACCAAAGCAAGCATGATCACACCGAATGTGACCGACATTTGTGTGTGTTTATACAGATTGTTAATTATAACATGCGCGTTGGCTTCACGCTTCAATCCAATGACAATCCTCATTCCGTCCCTGTCGCTCTCATCATTTATATCACTGATGTCTTCAATTTTTTTATCGCGTACAAGATGTGCTATGTTCTCGATCAGAGTTACTTTATTTACCTGAAAAGGAATTTCAGTAATGATAATATTCTGCTTTCCATTCTTTTCAACTTCAATGGAAGCCTTTGCTCTTAAAATAATTTTTCCTCTGCCTGTTTCAAACGCTTCCTTCACCGGTTCATATCCGTAGATAATTCCACCTGTCGGAAAATCGGGAGCAAGAACAATTTTCATCAGCTTCTTTATTTCCGCGTCAGGATTTTTAACCAAATGAATTATCCCGTCGCATATCTCACGGAGATTATGGGGAGGAATGTTTGTCGCCATACCTACTGCTATTCCGCTCGCACCATTGATCAACAGATTCGGGATGACTGATGGAAGAACCGAAGGCTCTTTTAGTGTATCATCAAAGTTAGGTGTAAAATCAACTGTGTTTTTTTCAAGATCTTCTAGTATTGATTCCGCGATCCGTGATAATCTTGCTTCTGTATATCGCATTGCCGCCGGTGCGTCTCCGTCAACCGATCCAAAGTTACCCTGCCCGTCAACAAGCGGATATCTCAAAGAAAAGTCCTGAACCATTCTTACCATTGCGTCATACACTGATTTATCTCCGTGCGGATGATATTTACCAAGAACTTCACCGACAATACGCGCGGATTTTTTCGGCGGCCTGTTGGCGGCAAGCCCTAATTCACTCATTCCAAAAAGAACCCTTCTGTGCACGGGCTTCAATCCGTCCCTGACATCAGGCAGCGCTCTTGCAACGATCACTGACATTGAATAATCAATGTAAGAAGACTTCATTTCATCTTCTATATTTATTGGAATAATTTTTTCGTTTGGCATTTAGTTTTTTAAGTATTAATTAGTATTGAGTATTGAGTATTGAAAGTTAAAAGTTGATAGTTGATAGTTGAAAATTTATAATTTACAATTTATAATTTATAATTTATAATTGAACGTGTGGAGCTAACCGGAGTCGAACCGGTGACCTCTTCGTTGCGAACGAAACGCTCTACCAGCTAAGCTATAGCCCCCGCTTTCTTCATTTGGGATTTTGGATGTCGGATTTTGAATTTTAGATTTTAGATTTTAGATTTTGCAGGCTATTTCATTTCCAAATTACTAAAATCCCAAATCCGAAATTCTAAATCCCAAATTACAAAAATCCCAAATTTTAAAAATTCCAAATCCGAAATTCTAAATCCCAAATTCTCATAATTTACTCAATTTTGCAAACTTTTACAATGTAATGATGTGCCGCAAATGAAGATAATACGTGCTTTTCGGAGGGCTAATCTACGTCGAGAGGATTGCAGTCAATTTGAATTGTCTCATCGATTTTTCCATTGATCGTATCAACTATAACCGCTGTAAGTTTATTTTTATAAACACATCCGGTGTCAATGTTTGAATAATAATTTTTCAAATAAACAAATTCTTTAAGCGGGGTATGTCCGAAGATCTGAAGCTGGTTTAAATATGCAGGCTGCTGTCTGTTCCATAAGATCGTTACATCGTTGCCGCCGTCAATTATTCCTGCGTGTGATATGATCACCTTGTGAATATCATATTTAAGAGGAAGGTTTTTCAGAAAATCGAAATGACCGAGAGATTTTAATTTCTGCTTGAATTTTTTAAAGTCGGAATATGAATCCGAACCGATATAAGAGCGCTGAGTTTCTTTACCCCCGTT
>JBDTLQ010000497.1:0-2614 GCA_039934715.1 Ignavibacteria bacterium
TTATAAAGAAAAGAAGCGGTGAAAATATTATACGGATCGCGGATGAAATTAAACAAATGATGAAGAAAAAAGAAGCAAGTCTTCCCGCGGGTTTAAAGGTAAGTTTTACGGGTGATTTGTCAAAGAACATCAAAAATACTGTTCATGAACTTGAGAACGGGATCATTACCGGTTTCCTTTTGGTCTGTCTGATATTACTGGCGTCAATGGGTTTAAAGAACGCTTTTCTTGTAGCTACATCCATTCCTCTTTCATTCTTCATTTCATTTATAGTTCTGGCAGCATTTGGAGTTACAATGAACATTGTAGTTCTATTCGGGCTGATACTTGTGCTTGGTATAATTGTTGACGATGCGATCGTTGTAGTTGAAAATATTTATCGTCTTCAGGAAACGGAAGGATTTACTCCTCACGACGCTGCAATTGAAGGACCAAAGGAAGTTCAGTTTCCCGTTACGATAGCAACCTTTACAATTATTTCTTCATTCGCGCCGTTATTGTTTTTCCCGGGAATTGTCGGCCAGTTCATGAGATATCTGCCGATCACTTTAATAGTGTGTCTGTTCTCTTCTCTGTTTGTTGCACTTGTAATAAACCCGGTCCTTTCTTCTCAGTTCATAAATTTTAAAAAAGACAGGGAGAGGCTTGAAGGAAAAACAAAATGGTATAACATTGTCACGAGATTCCACTTATGGTTTGACAGATTATTCGCGGGTATTGTAAAAAAGTATGAAAGAATTTTAAGGCTTGCACTCAGACATCGTGTCACAACTATTGGCGGTACTATCGCTCTATTGGTAATTGTATTCGTTGTATACGGAATGTTTAGCAAAGGTGTCGAATTCTTTCCTCAAGTAGAACCTCAGCAGGCTTTCATTTATGTTAATATGCCTGTCGGTACAAATCTTGACAAATCAAATGAAGTTACAACCAAGATCGAAGAGAAACTTCCTCCCTTTGCAGATATAGAATATTATCTGACAAATATAGGCTCGGAGATCGGTGCCGGCTTCGGCGGTGATATTGCAAATAAGAACACCATCACTTTAAGTTTTTATGATAAAGAAGACAGGTCACAGAGTTCTTTTAAAACAATTGAAGAGATCAGGAAGGCAGTTGCCAATATCACGACCGCGGATGTAAGAATTCAAAAGCAATCCGGAGGACCTCCTACAGGACCGCCTGTCAACATTGAAATTTCCGGAGATGACTTTGAAAAACTTGGTCAGATATCTGAAGAGATCAAAAGACTGATAAAGGATGTTCCCGGAATGAAGGATCTTAAAGATGATTTTGATGAAGCAAGACCTGAAATAAAAATTACCATAGACAGGGAGAAAGCTTCACTGTATAATTTGAATACAACACTGATCGCCTCAACTGTAAGAACCGCCATCAACGGTACAGCTGCAAGCAAGTACAGAGTTTCCGATAAAGAGTATGATATTACTGTAAGACTTGATTCGACACAAAGAGAAGATGTTGAAGCAATCGAAAATATTTACATTCCGGGAAAGGACGGAGCAAAGGTCCCTCTGACTTCTGTTGCAAAGGTTGAGTTTTCCGGCGGTATAGGAGCTATAAACAGGAAAGATCTTAAGAGAGTGGTAACGGTATCGGCTAACGCGGAAGGAAGATTAGGAAATGATGTATTGAGTGACGTTAGAGCAAAATTAACAGATTTCAAAATGCCGATTGGATATAATATAAGTTATACAGGTGAACAGGAAAGTCAGGAAGAGTCACAAAGCTTTTTGGGAAAAGCATTTCTTGTATCACTGGTGCTTGTATTCTTTTTCCTTGTAATAGAATTTAACTCGGTTACATCACCAATAATAATTATGTTCACTGTATTGCTTTCGCTCATAGGAGTTCTTATTGGTCTGCTTGTAACTCAGACACCATTCGGAATTATAATGACAGGCATAGGCATAATCGCGCTGGGAGGTATTGTAGTGAGAAACGCGATCATACTTCTTGATTTTCAGAAAGAGCTTGAGAGCAGGGGAATGAGCAAGGTAGAATCAGTTGTTCATTCAGGCATGATAAGATTAAGACCGGTATTTCTTACAGCGGCTGCTGCCATCCTCGGACTTGTCCCGCTTACAACAGGTGTTGACTTTGACTGGAGATCATTATCATGGGTGATCGGCGGACAGAACACAGCATTCTGGAGACCGATGGGTGTGGCGATAATTTTCGGATTATCCGTCGCGACATTCCTTACTCTGATAGTTGTGCCTACTATATTTATAGCGGTCAGTGATTTAAAGGAAAAGTTCAAAAGGAAACCTAAGGAAGTTCAGGCTGAAATATTGCCGCAGGAATAGTTTATTATATTAATTTCTTATTAAAAGTACTTCAATTAAAATTATATTGAAGTCCTTTTATAATTTAATACGGCAATTCATATAAGTCTGATCTTATTTAATTAATAACATCTTCTTAACCTGAGTAAAACTTCCGCTTTCTAATTTGTAATAGTATATTCCGCTGGCAAAATTATTACCGTTAAAATCTATAGAATGAACTCCCGCCGGACTCATCTCATTTATAAGGACAGCAACTTCCTGACCGACTGCATTAAAAATTGTGATCTTTACATTCCCTTCAA
>JBDTLQ010000498.1:0-2610 GCA_039934715.1 Ignavibacteria bacterium
ACTGGGGAACTGAAAAAACATGGGATTACTATTACAATTATTTCGGGAGAAACAGTGTGGACAATCTTGGGAAAATGTTAGTTTCATTGGTTCATTATGATGTTAACTATTTGAATGCATACTGGGACGGAACAAATGTGGTTTATGGGGATGCATACGCTCCCTACACCCCATTGACCTCATTGGAAGTTGTCGGGCACGAGATCTCACATGGTGTCACACAATTTACATCCAATCTCAATTATGCAAAAGAACCGGGAGCTTTAAATGAATCCTTCAGTGACTGCATGGGAGTTTCTATAAGAAGATATGGGAAAGGAACAGCAAATGTAAATTGGCTGCAGGGTGATGAATTCGGTCTAATTGTAAGAGATATGGCTAATCCAAAAGCTCATGGTCAGCCGGATACATATCACGGTCAATACTGGGTTAGTTCAACATTTTGCACACCTTCTTCAGCCAATGACTATTGCGGAGTTCACACAAACAGCGGTGTAATGAATAAATGGTATTATCTGATGACCATGGGAGGAAGCGGTACAAATGACTATGGATACAATTACAGCGTATCCTCACTTGGCATAATTAAAGCTGCTGCAATAACTTATCGCATGCAATCAGTTTATAATACTCCTACTTCTAAATATGCTGATGCCCGAATCAATTCAATTCAGGCTGCTACCGATCTTTACGGCGTCGGCTCTCCGGAAGCAAACATTACTTCCGATGCGTGGTGTGCAGTAGGTGTTTTCGGAAATTCCTCAATATGCAGCATTTTACCGACTCATCAATTACCGCTTAAACTCGGACAGAGTGTTGTAACACTGAATGAGTTCGAGCATCTTGATAATAATGTTGTCCGGATAATAGACACAAGAAACAGACCAGCCAATATTCCCGGCGGGCATTACTGGAATACATCCCAGTATTCCAATCCTGATTGGACATATGACAAAATGGGAAGTATATTTGGTATAGCATTAGACAATGAGCCGTCACCCAATATTTTTGTTGCAAGGACAACAATATATAGCCAGGATCCTCAAAACTTACCCGGACTCATTTATCGAATAGACGGGACTACCGAAGCAGTAACTGATCACATTATCAGAAATAATATTGCAGGACCTCCAAGTACTGCTGTAGGAACGAATAAGCTGCCGAATACCGGTCCGGGTCTGGGGAATTTATGCTACGACAAGTACCGAAAACAAATATTCGTAACCAACTTTGAGGATGGAGTTATATACCGGATCAAAAACGGATCAGTATTAAGTTACTTTGATCCTTTTTCGCCGGATAACGGGCAAAGCGGTCATGCTCCCAAGGGAGAAAGATTATGGGGAATAGGTATGTTTGGAAACCGGGTTTACTTCAGCAGATATGTATCCGATGAATCTGCACAATCAAACGGACCTAATGAAATATGGTCAGTTCAACTTAATAATACAGGTGACTTTAATCCTTCTACATTAAGAATTGAAATTACTTTGCCTTTAATGCCGGGAAAAACCTATTCTAATCCTGTTTCTGATATAGAATTTTCTTTTGCCGGAACAATGCTTGTTGGCGAAAGAACAATGTACGACAATATAACAAGTGCTCATAGCTCAAGAATGCTCGAATTTTCAAGAGTAAACGGAACCTATGGAAGTTATATCTGGCACAGAGTCGGCTCAATAACCAATTTGAACAGTTGCGGAGGTGTTGATTTTGCTTATGGAAAATATGATTCGATCACTAATACAAATTCACATTGTGACAGCGTAGTGATCAGTACCGGAGATTTTATATTCAATACGCCACTTGGAATGACCTACGGAATGCAAATAACTGACAGGTCTTCCGCAGGTAATTTGAACGTTGCAAACTACAGCCAGTACATTGACATCAATAATGATCTAAGCAACTACGATAAATCTATGTCAGGGGATGTGGATGTTTACAGAACGGATGTATGCAGATGCATACTATGCCCTGCTCCATTTGATGCAACAATTGGAATTGCAGGCATCTCCCATCCGGATACCTTAACACAGGTCAAGGATACAGTAAGAATATATTTAAGAAGTTCTATAGTTCCATATCCGATAATTGATTCAGCCAAAGGGGTTCTCGATATTTATGGGTCAGCAACATTTAATTTTTCCAATACTCCTGATGGAACATATTATGTAGTTGTCAAACATAGAAACTCGATAGAGACCTGGTCAGCTAATCCGGTTACAATAAATGGAGAATCCTCACACTATGATTTTACATCAGCTTCAACTCAGGCTTATGGAGAAAACATGATGCTTGTTGGAAAAAAATGGTGTATTTACAGTGGTGATATAAATCATGACGGTTTAATAGATTTGACGGATGTTATCGGTATTTTTAATGATGCAAGTATTTTCACAACGGGATATGTGGTTACAGATATAAACGGAGATAACATCGTGGATCTGAGTGATTTGACTGCTGTCTACAATAACAGTACATCATTTGTTTCATCGATAACTCCTTTGAATCCTTAAATTTAAATAAGCAGGTCATGGATACCCATGACCTGCATTTTTTAAAACAACTATTAAAAAACTTGAAAAAAACCAAAAATGAAAATAACAA
>JBDTLQ010000499.1:0-2609 GCA_039934715.1 Ignavibacteria bacterium
GGATCGAGAACGTGTATATTCTCGTCTGATATTGATCTGCCGAATTCTTTTTGCAGAACATCCTCGACTGATCTGATTATAAAGTCAACTACTTCAACCGGCGTGTAGACAATACCCAGCTTTTCTACCATCCTGGGGAAAGCTGTTTTAAAAAATTTATCGTAAAGCTCGATAATGATCTTCTGCTTTCCTTCGGCATTGTCGATTCCACCCGCACGGGATTTTACGGAATCGTAAAATCTCTGAAGAGTTTCTGTATCTTTTTCCAGCGATTTTCCTTCAAGCAGATCAAGCATTGTCTGCATCGAAACTGAGATCGGATTATTTTTTACAAAAGAGTAACCCTCGAACAGTGCTTCAAAGACCGGCTTTGTAATAATGTGCTGAGCCAGCATTTCGATTGCCTGTTCCTGATCAATGGAAGGATTAATATTTTTCTGAAGTCCTTTTAAGAATTTTTCAAATGTCTTCTGATGTTTACCCTCATCATGGATCAGCAGTCTAATGCGTGCAATATGGCGTTCGGCAATTTTCGCGACATCCGCTGCCCATTGTTCCCAGTATCTGCGGTCGCCGACCTTCTGAACCATTCTTGCAAAGACAATACTTTGAAGCTGTTCAAACTGCATGCTTATCTGTTTGCCAAGTTCTGAAGTGGCAGCAGCGTAAGCACTGCTCTTATCCGGTTCACCAACCTTTCCATTCTTATCTAAATTAAAATCAGGAGTGCCGACAAGTATCTGAGTCGGTTTCTTTTTATTAAGTTCGATTTTATTTATTGTTGCATTGAAACGGTCATCGTGCGCCCGAAGCGCGTTCAATACTGTCCAAACAACTTTAAATCTTTCATTATCATTAAGAGCTTTATCAGGTTCAATATCAGCAGGCACAACGATTGGAATTATAATGTAACCGTATTTCTTATTTTTTGCTTTTCGCATAACACGACCAACTGACTGAACCACATCCACTTGTGAGTTGCGCGCAGAAAGAAATAGAACTGCATCAAGTGAAGGAACATCCACACCTTCGCTAAGACATCTTACATTTGTCAGAACCCGGCATTCATTGGAATCTCCGGTTGAAGATTTGAGCCACGATAATTTGTCGTCACGAACCGGAGCAGACATAGTGCCGTCAACGTGATCTGCATTTACTGAAACTAACTTTTCCCGTGCATCTGATGTGAGACTTTCAAAGTAAATATCTTTTGTTTCAACAAATGCTGTAGATATCTTCTTCGACACCTTTATACTCTGGCAAAATGCAACAGCTCTGCGCATTGGTTCGGGATCAGTACTCTTTAATACACCTGCATCTCCAAGGATCCGTTTTGAAAATGCGTTGATGCATCCAATTAATTTGGAAGCATCATCCGAGTTGATCTCATTATCAGGATTCGCAACCATTTTCTGCACGGATGCAGGCATGTCTGTTTCATTGATTGTAAGTATCAATACTTTATAATCTGAAAGCAGGTCTTTTTCAACCGCTTCCCCAAAACCGATACGGTAGATCTCTTCTCCATAAAGTTTTACATCATCCATTGAACATAAGACAGCTTCAGCCTGTGCTGCTTTGGATTTTGATTCTTCATTATACAGACGCGGAGTAGCCGTCATATAAATTCTTTTCTTAGCGCCAAGGAATTTATTATCGTGAACCTTTACAAAAGAAGATTCTTCTTCATCTGAAAGAGTAACACCGGTAGTGCGGTGAGCTTCATCACAAATTATGAGATCAAAAATTCCAAAAGGTTTTTCTTTATTGGGACTTTGCTTTATCAATGCCGCTTGTGCTTTTGAAATAACATCAATGGATTGGTATGTTGAAAAGACAACGATCATACCCGGCTTCTTGCTTAAGATTTCCGAAGTCTTCCCCGAAAAGACTTCGGAAATCCTATTAAGATGATTAAATTGGCGGACAATGTCTTTTACATTTGTTGAAGCCGGAAGTGCAAGATCAACAACACTGTATCCGTCCGAGTCCTCATTCTGCTTTTTTTTCTTACTAACTTCAGGATCAGAGCAAATACAAATGGCATTAATATCTTCATCAGCTTCAGCCGCCCATTCTCTTAGAGTTTGTCCCAGTAATGCAATAGATGGAACAAGAAAAAGTATTAGTCCTTTTCCGTTCGTTTCTTTTTCTGCAATTTTGAGTGAAGTAAATGTCTTGCCTGTTCCGCAAGCCATGATAAGCTTGCCTCGGTCTGACTTTTTGAAATATTCGTTTGCAGAATTAACAGCGATGATCTGATGAGGAAAAAGTTTTTTCTTTATTGCCCGTGATTCTTCACCGGATATTCCTTTCTCTAACTTTTCCCAGTCAACAGGAGCTTCTTCTAATTCATACAGGCTGATTCTTGAAAGAGCAATATGCTGGTTGCGGATTGTTTCTTCAGCGTTTGGTCCCCAGTTGTTAGTAGTAGAGATCCAGAGCCTGTGAGCGAAGCCGGTTGTTTGAACATTTTCATTTTTAAAGGTTCTGCTTGAAATTGATATAAAGGTATCAACTTCAGGTTTATTAATTACAGCACCTTCCTGATAACATTTACATTGAATAGCCCAGTAATCACCGTCATAAGTTTTAGCGACCAGATCAAT
>JBDTLQ010000500.1:0-2603 GCA_039934715.1 Ignavibacteria bacterium
TCTTCGGTTATTTAAATAAAGGCACTTACGTTTTTGAATATCCCATGTTTGTAACACACAGCGGAAATTTCAGCAACGGCATCACGACAATTCAATCTATGTATGCTCCGGAATTTACAGCACACAGCGAAGGAGTGAGGGTAAACGTTGGGCAGTAGAGGAAAGTCAAACCAGGAAGCTTTTTTGAAGTTTTTTAAGACTATACGACTCGAAAAACCTTATTGGTTTCTACAGATTGATACATTATCAGGGAACTGAAGAAGGTGGATTAAATATACTCTATAAACTGCCTTAATAAAATGATTTTTACAAAAACATCTCTTTATTTATAGGCTATATATTTTTGTTCAGCCTTAATGATTTTTTCAAAAAAGGATTTGAACACATTGTAATCTTCCGGCAAAATCTGTTGGGGTCGTCCATTGGAAAATTTCCTGGTAACGATGAGTTTATCCGGCGACTTCAGTTTGTACTGCATAGAATACTTCATGTCTTTAAAAGACACAATTTCATCTTTGGGCAATTCGATAAATTTCGCTCCACCAGGCGCAGTAATCGTTACGGTAGTCTCGTATGAATCTATGTTCTCATAGCTCCAGTATTCAATTGGGTATTCGCGCTTGTTAGCAGAGAAATTATCCAATGTCGCAACTATATCCGGATAGACAATTCTAAATGTATTAAGGCTACCAATTTCTGCCACTTCATCTTTTACTTTGTAGCTGAATAAAGACACTACGGAATCATTTATTTTATCAAGATCCTGGAAAGAAATTTTTTCAAGACTCACTGTATTTTTATAAGAACGCGCCAGGCTTTCCTCCATTTCCTGGAGCTGCTTTTCATTATCGAGGTGCATGTATTTATCTCTTATAAATGAAGAAGTAGCTCCATAGGTAACTGTTGCAACAGATATTTGTAAATCGCCTTCTTCCGGTGTTATATCGATCACCCGTTTGATTACATCTTTCACCCTGTTTTCCGGTTTCAAATGTATCAGCCCTGCATTTTCGTTGGAAGGTTTGTTTGGTATTTCCAATGCAACTGCACCACTCAGGTTATTGGGCATGCCGGTGAAAGGCAAATTATTATCCGTCAGTTCTATAAAGTAATCTTTACTGTCGAGTACCGCTTTTACGATACAATGATTGAACTCCACGGAAGGGAGCATCATATTTTTTTGACCGTTATCCCTTGTGGATACCAACACCATTTGAGCGTCGATCCCAGCCATGTGTGCCAGCGTTACGAACAATCCGGACAGATCCTTACAATCTCCTAACCGTGTGGATAAAACAGCAGAAGCCCGTTGCGGAACAAATGCACTTTGCCTGAATGATACTTCACTATACTTGATATTAGACTCGATATATTGATAGATGGCCCTGGCTTTTTCAAATTGCGATAGTTTCTTTTTCTCATCAGGGAATAATTTTTTATAGAGAGCAATGATCTCAAAATCTTCTTCTGACTTGTTATTCGTTATATCGCTATACCAGTTTGCGATTTCCTTCCATGATGGGATCGTTGAAATATGGAGCACCATTCCGACATCTGACTGCTCAGGCATAAGAGGCTCGCTTTTTATAGGAACAGGTTTTGTCATAATCCAACTGTATTGCTTAAAATTTTCAATATTCTCAATCTCCGGTTTGATAGGAGAGTTGGTCAACAAATAATTTATTTTAAGATCGCCAGGGACGATTAAATTGTACTTAGTAATAGCAGAATAAATTTTCCCGCCAAAAGCATATTTGTCCCAATATTCCTTCGCAAACCGGCCATAAGCATATGTTTGGAGCCTATATTTAAAAATAATAATATCGCCCACTTCCAAATTGGTAAATACTACCTGGTTATCGTTTCTGTCTCCCTCAATCTTCACTCCACTCTTTTTTATTACTACGGTTTTTTCTATAAGCAATGATTGTGAGCTGTTATAATTTATTGATGATTCTTTGTAACTCTCAATGCCTTTATCATTGGTGATCCTTATGATGTAAGTATCGTATTCTTCAGTAGCGCCGTCAGGGTACATGATTGCATTCTTCTGGTCGAGTATATAATAAAATCCATACTCGGAGCTTTTTACTTCGGCCGGATTATCTTCTTTAATTATTTTATCGATGTCCGTTTCGGGAAATAATTTAGAAATTTCCGGCAGATGATTCAGCTTTCTTATTTTACTGATAATGCCGTATTGATCCGGGTCGAATTTTAGCGACTGATTGTAATCTTTTAAGGCCTCCGGGATACTGTTTTTTTCACTGTGAATATCACCCAGTTGCTCCCAATATTTTTCGTTGTAGGGAGAGAGCGCCAAAGACTTGCGGACATAATCTTCCGATTTACTGTAATCCTTGACAGAAAAATAATACTTCGACAATTCATAATAGCCGTTAGGGTCGTAAGGAAATGTGGAGAGCAATTTTTCTTTTATTGCCAGCCCCTTTTTTACGTCACCTTTATCGATAAGAATATTTGCATAAGCTATGTACACATTATAGTTGTAATTGTTTTTCATGTACTTTTCGTAAACTGCCAGAGCCCCTGAATTGTCCTTATACACTTCCTTTTTTATGTTATACATCATGGCGATGGTC
>JBDTLQ010000501.1:0-2601 GCA_039934715.1 Ignavibacteria bacterium
AAACTGATCAATAATAAATCGAAGACAATAAAAAAAGATCTTGGCTTTCTGGAAAAAGAAGTCCGTCAGTTAATTTTCATTTCGAAAGGAATCTGGCTGATAGAAAAGCTAAGAGCTAAAGGCTGAAAATTATTTGTCTCGAAGCTTTACTATTATGAAAAAGGATATAAATCTAAGAATGGTGTCTGTAGGCTTTCAACTTACTCAAACTTACACAACTATTTTCATACATTAATTCTTTCAAAAGCTTTTCTAAGCTCATCCTGACCTGCTTTGGAAACAGTTTCAGTAAATCCGAAAGTAAGTTCTGTGCTTCCCTGTTTTAATTGCTCGAAAATAGATTCAATAAAATCTTTTACAGGAGGTGCGAAGTCGTGTATGCCCTTTCCTCCGAGATCCGTATTTAAAGCGGGAGGGATTATTTCAATGACTTCAATATCTTCTGGTTTTAATAAATGCCTCAGTGAAAGAGTGAATGAATGCAGAAAGGATTTTGTCGCGGAGTAAACGGGCGTCTTTGCCAGAGGAGCAAAAGACAAACCGGATGAAACATTAATAATAGTATTTAAAGATTTGAGTTTAATGAATAGTGATGCTAAATGTACAGGCGCTTCAATGTTAATTGTTATCTCCTCTTTCGCGCGCTGAAAGAAATCTTCATCAATAATTGACATCCACTGCTGAATACCAGCGTTGTTTATAAGTACGTTTGTATCAGAATGTTCTTCGGAGATCCATTTGTAAAGTCTTTCTCTTTCTTCAGCAAGAGAAAGATCAATTACTTTTGTAATGACAGACGGCAGTTTATCCGACGCTTCTTTCAGCACAGACTCACGTCTGCCGCATATTATCACCGAATTATTTTCCTTTATGAATCTTTCTGCAAGACCGAGCCCGATACCACTGGCTCCGCCTGTGATCAATATTTTATTTCCTGAAATTTTCATTTATATATTTTTTTAGTATTTTTTTTTATTACTTTTTTACAAAAGCTCCGTTAGAATAATTTCCATTTTTATCCTTAGCTTTTCCGTTTGCCAGTTCTTCAAATGTACCCAAGTCAGCGCCTGTCACAATCTTGTTTTCATAATAAACATTATTTTTATCTTTAGCATAATATTCTTTTAATCCGGTAAAGCCTGGAGCATCAACATCCGGGATCTCAACCCATGCGATATCTTTGCCAAGCAGAAGCGCCCATGCATTCTCATTATCTTTAAAATAAAAACCTGTCACCTTTTTAAATTGCGAGCCATCGGCGTCAGGAACAGGCAGATCATTAAAGTAAACATTATTCTTATCATGCGTTAAAGAATTTCCGTTGTACATCGGGATAAATTCAAAAGAAGCAGGATCGGCTCCTTCGAAAATTAAATTACCCTTATATACTGTTCTGCTGTCTTTCGCGTAAGAAATTGCAGTCGGGTTGTCGACATTCGGAAGAACTACAAAGTTAGACCCATCATCACTCAGAATTTTATCCTGAAAGAATCCTGTATTTTTATCCCGGGAATACGGACCTCCCAAATATTCGAACGTTGCCGGATCAGCTTGATTGATTATCTTCGCACCATAGTAAACATGATTTTTGTCTTTTCCATATTCATTGCTGATGGGTTTAAAAGTAGAAACATCAGCTTCATCAACAAAAAAATGCGTAGCCGGAAAGCCGCTGTAGTGAACTATTTTATTATTCTCTGTATAGTAACCTGATTTAAGACCTTCAGGCATTTTACAAAATACAATAAGAGATAATAAAATAATGCCGGAAAGAAAAAATTTGATCTTTAACATATTTAGTCACAGGTTTTGTTCAATTGCCTGTCTGATAAGTGCTGCCGGGATAGCACCGGACTGACGCCAAACTATTTTACCGTTTTTAAAAAGAATGAATGTCGGAACTCCCTGTACATTATATACGCTTGATGCTTCCTGATTTTTGTCCACATCAAGCTTTAGGAAAAGGGCTTTCTTTCCGATCTCTGAAACCAGTTGTTTCAATAAAGGCTTCATCGATTGACAAGGACCACACCATTCAGCAGTAAAGTATACAATGACTAATGGCTCCGTTCGAATAATTTCTCCGAAAGTTTTACGTTTATCCTGAGTTGGCATTTTGCTTAAAATTATCTACTCATAAAGCAAAGATAGAGAATGTCTCTAATTATCAAATTTCAAAAACCGTTCCATTACTAAAAATCAAATTTATCGATAAGCTTATTGTCAATAAAGACACGGATCTGATAACTGTCATTGGAAACCATATTTCCGTTTGCATCTTTAGTTGTACTGGAAGTTCTGAAACCATTCATCATTACTTTTTTTCCCTTATAGTCGCCTGTCTTTGAAATATTATCTCCAATGAGCGGGAACGAATCACTGAGAACTGTAGTACCGTTTATAGTACATACAAACTCATCAGTTATACCCGGTTTTTTTATTACATTAATCTGCCATCCTTTTCCACCATCGGATGGTTCGTACATTGTGGTTTGTGTCGAGGAACATCCGGCGATAAAAAGTAAGAACAATAAGATCTTGTACTTAAGTAAAAAGTGCTTCATTAAATTTTTCCTTTCGTTTTTTATAATTATAAAAAAT
>JBDTLQ010000502.1:0-2594 GCA_039934715.1 Ignavibacteria bacterium
AAGAATCTTACTTTGAAAACATACTACGAACAGGGACAGACAGAATCAATATTTCTGATGGTTGATACTTACAAGCATATGCTGAAAAGGGAAAAGCTTGTTCCCGAAAGTATAAAAAATCTTCTAAATAATTTTGTGAATTTCGTCAGAGAGCTGACAGATATAAAAGATGGCAAAGGTGACAGGGAGGAGATCCTGCTGAGAGTGCAGAAAGCGCCCGTCGCGGAGAAGCTATGGCTTCTTGAGAAGCTGGGAAACGTGTGAACCCACGACTTAAGTCGTGGGCTTTCGAACCGTTTAAACGGTTCGAAAGGATTATCGAATCCAAAAATTAAATTCCTATTTTGGATTTGAAAAGTTTAAAGAGCCTACTGAATACCTGGTGCAATTTGAATTTTATTTCAATAATATCATAGATCTCGTCCCGGATTCTCCATTGGCATTCATTCTATAATAATATATCCCGCTGGCAAGATCTGAACCGTTAAAGATAACAGAATGAAGCCCGGCATTCTCTTCTCCGCTGAGAAGTGTTGCAACCTCATTTCCGGCGGAGTCATAGATCTTCAGATCAACATGACCGCTTACTTTTAATTCATAGTTGATGACTGTCTTTGGATTAAATGGATTTGGAAAATTCTGATAAAGCCTGAAATCATCAGCTACCTCAGTTTGAGAATTTATTCCTGTCGGCGATACAAAATAAAAAGCTCCCAGGTTATTCGTACCAGCATACATTATCCCGTGCATTGTAGTAAAGCTGTAAGGATATACAGTTGCGGGAAGCCCGTTATTAACCTGTGTCCAGCTACCTCCCCGGTCTTTAGAGCGGAATACTTTTTTATCATCCATTGAGATGAAAAGATCACCATCAGAATTTACACCCGCGGATCTTAAGAAGGCAGTAGAATTCTGTCCCCCGGCATTTTCAAAGGTATTACCGTTATCAGTTGAACGGTTCAATCCGAAGGCATCTGAAACATAAATGGTATTGTCCGGAGCTTTAACTATTGTTTTAATAAAAATGGACGGAAATGAACTCAGACCAAGAAAGGTATTCCCGTTATTAGTTGAATAAGCTACGCCGCCTAAAGAAGTACCGAGGAGAATTTTACCATCGGCTGCGATCACCATTCCACCAACAAAGCCCAGATCGATCCTCTGAGTCTGAACCCAGTTGCTGCCGTTGTTGGTCGATTTGAAAACAAAAGTTGATACATCGCCGATACTAGGACCGACTGTGACGGCGAATGCCGCAACAATTGATCCGTCTGATGGAAATACGATTGAGCCGCCGCCTGCATAATTAAGAGGGAACGATCCGGTATAAACATCTTCCCATGTAGCGCCCCTGTCTGTTGATCGGTGAATATATGAAAAGCTTTGAGTGATGGACAGACCGTAGACGTCCCCGTTAGGTGCAACTGTTAAATAAGAAACTCTTTTGCCGCTTAGTCCCGAAAAATTCCAGTTCGTTCCGTTAGATGATTTATAAACTCCGACAGCCCAGCTCGAAGCATACAACTCTCCTTCCGGGCTTGATGTAATGCTATAAACAAAGTCATTATTACCCGTCGACATTGTGCCGGTAGGTATCCAGTAATTTTGGGAGTAGGAATCTGATGTTAACAGGAAAGCTAAAACTATTAATATACTTTTCATAATAAATTTTATTTATTACAAAACTATATTATAAAAACAATTATAGCAAAGAAAGTTTTTGAAATTTGTGAGCGGGTTTTAAGATCGCATGATCATGTGTTGTAATATCCTTTATCTTCCATTTCTTTTCTCTGAAGACGGATGTAATAATCATTCAGTTCATTGAGATGAGCTAAAGCTGTCTTCGCCGCTTTCTGAAGATCTTCATCAGAGATAGTTTTTCCGGGAGTTTTACCTGCGATCGCAAGTTCGGTATTTATGCCGTCGGCAAATTGTCCGGCATCGAACTTATCAAATGTGACCCCGAGTTTCTTTCCAATCTCTTCCGCGTCTTCAAGTGAATACTTTATTGTTTCCAATTCTCTTTTTTATGATTTTTAAAATATATGTTGTGAGTGTTACGGTTTATAATTTGTCTGAAGGGTATCAACAAAATCTTTCGCTTCCTTAAGACCCATATTTCTGTTTCGTACAACCAGCTTGATAGCCTCTATTTTTTTGCCATCAACCAGCAGCTTTCTTACCTGATTAAGCACAGTCGGATCAATTGTTTTATTAACATCCCCTGCTTCAAAATTTTTGAATACTGACGGATCATTTGTACCCACTTGTTCAATTATTTCCACCAGCTTTTTCCCATCAGCCAGCCCGAGGTTCTTATGCTTGATTACAAATTTTATCGCTTCGATCTTTTTGCCGGATGCCAGCAGCATTTTCACCCCCGATTGGATCTCATCATTTGCTAACAATGAATTTGCACTTTCAAATGTCTTAACCGAAGAAACTTTTTCCTTTTTAAATATCAGACTCGCAATAATAAGAACCAATACAGCACCGCCTACAAAACCAATTATTATAAAACTATAATCCATATCTATTCAATTATCAATTATCAATTATCAATTATCAATTATCAATTATCAATTATCAAT
>JBDTLQ010000503.1:0-2565 GCA_039934715.1 Ignavibacteria bacterium
CAAAAGCGCAAATTAATTCCAAGTTATAATTGAAACAGTTTTACGAAACAGGTTATTTGCTCGGGTAAAGGAATTTTAGTCAACCTGGATCAAAATAATAAACCCCAAAAACTCAGTAATAAATTTATACAGGAAATCAAATCTTTTGAAAACAATTTACTTTTAATAAAATGATAAACCGAATTAAGAAACTATTATTTTCAATTATTTTCATAATTATTTTATACTTCTCGGTAATATACCTGCAGTCATGTAAGCAGGATTTTGCAAACAATCCGGAAGGTTCAACCGAGTTCCCGGATGAGATCTCAGCAATATTTAATACTCCATATACTGTCGGGCAAAACACCTTCACCTGTTCCACACCATCATGCCACGCGAGCGGAAATAACGCGAACGGAATGGACCTTGTTGACTGGCAGAATGCGCTGAACGGTTCAAACAACGGAACAATGATAATTCCATATAACGGATATTGGTCTCACATCATTGCTTACCTGAACAAAGACACAAGTGACGGAATGCCACCAGTCGCTTACATAGATCCCAGTTCTCTTTTTTACGATATGCATAAAATTGATCCCGCGAAAATCACAACAATTATGAACTGGATTAATGACGGTGCAAAAAGCAAGGACGGACAGATCGCATTCACTACTGTGCCTAATTCCGATAAAGCTTTCATAACTAATCAGGCAGCGGATCTTGTTGCTGTTGTACAGCCGGAAGCTAAACGGGTTGTCAGGTTAATCCCGGTAGGCGGCAGAACACAGCTTGACGCTCCTCACTATATCGAGTTGAGTCCGGACAATAATTATTTTTATATCAGCCTGATACAGGAAGGATATATAGAAAAATATGACGCGAATACTTATGCACAGGTCGGAAGAATGGCAGCCGGTCAGAGCCCGGCTCATATCATCATATCTCCGGACGGACATACGGGATATGTTACGAACTTTGAATCAAGCGGGAGTGTAACAACCACTACAAAATTCAATGCCGACAATATGACTATAACGGATATTTTTACTGAACCAAGGATGAAAGGTCCACACGGGATGGCGCTTACTAATGACGGCAGTGTTTTATATGTGACCTCGGAAATAGGGGAGTACATATTCAAAATAAATACAGCTACCTTCTACAACAGTGATACTACATACACTAAATCCCCGTTAGATCCGTCTGTTCCACCTTCTGGAAACGGCACTGGAAATTTCAGACCATATCAGGTTTTGCTTTCACCGGATGAAACTCTTCTTTATGTATCATTGCGTGGTGCAAATCAGGTAAGGATCTATAACGCATCCGATCTTTCACAGATAAATTCGATCGCATTGGGAGATAATTCATTTCCTTTGCTTATGAAGATAACTGACAATGGCCAGTATTTGTTTGTGTGCAACCGTAATAACAACTCTGTCTCTGTTATTAATTGCCAGACTCAAACAATTGCATCGACTATTCCTGATGTAGGAATTCAGCCGCACGGAGTTGACTTTACAACTGACGGACAATACGCGATAATTGCCTGCGAAACACAATCCGGTTTTGACGGTCACCATCCTACTGTCGGCAGCACTAAGCCCGGGACAACAAGGCTGATACAGATCTCAAACCTCAGTCTTCTTCCGGACAGAATTGAGATGGCATCTTTCCCTGCGGGAATCGCAATAGTAAAATAAAATAAGAAATTTTCAGCAAATAAAAAAAGTCCGTCAAAATTAATTGGCGGACTTTTTTTTTTATTAACTGTTAAACTTATTTTGTGAGAAGCATTTTCCTTACTTCAGTCTTTTCCGGTGTTTTGATCCTGTAAAAATAAATACCGCTGGGAAGTTCGCTTGCGTTAAACTCAACCGTATGCTCTCCTGCATCCAGATTTTGTTCTGTCAGAACAACAACTTCTCTTCCTAGTCTGTCATAAACGGTGATCGAAACAAATGTTGCCTGAGGAAGTGCATAAGAGATCGTTGTTGTAGGATTAAAAGGGTTAGGATAATTTCTTGCACTGAAATAAGATTCTTTGCTGGAAGAATTCCCTGATTCCTGATCGGTGAAAGCTTCTTTATTCGGGATCTCAGAAATGAGAGCTATCCCTGACTCGAACTTATTATCTTCATAATCTTTACCCGCTTCAAACTCAAGCTGAATCGCGTAAACATTTTCTTCAGTCACTTCAAAGTTATCATGGGACGTTGATACGATCTTAAAATTTTCCTGATCGAGCTTTACTTTAATTTCCTTCCATCCGTCATAGTTCATTGAAATAGGCTTGACAGTAGAAAGCATAATATCCGCATCTTCATTATAAGTACTGTTGTTATCAACATCATACAGCAGTTGTATTTTAACTGTAGCATCGTCCTTAACGCCTTTAAGCATTACATTCACATAATTGCCGACAGTAAAAAGATGTTTTCTCTTAAGGATTATTTTTCCTATATATCCACTTCCGTTAAATGTCTTTTTGGAAATGATCTCTGCAAAACCGTTTTCCTTATTATCCTCATTGTGAGAATACTTCATCTCGACACCTCCCCATACCCAATCGGGGAGTGC
>JBDTLQ010000504.1:0-2559 GCA_039934715.1 Ignavibacteria bacterium
CTTCCGTTTGTTGCAGAATATCCCGGTCATCATCCTGATCAGCATGAAATCGCTTTCCTCCCCTCAAACCCAAACATTATGTTTTCTGCATGTGATGGAGGCATATCGAAAACCACCGACAACACTGCCACACCGGTTGTGTGGTCAAAATTAAATGACGGATATATCGTTAACCAGTTTTATACTGTAGCGATAGATCATGCAACGAATAATGATGTAATAATCGGGGGCTTGCAGGATAACGGATCATGGTTTGCTCCTTCGAGTACATCAGGCGGCCTGGATAACGAAGACTGGAAATCTATCGGCTTCGGTGACGGATTCTCAGTTATTCCTGACCTGAGCAATTCGGATTATGTTTACTGGGAATTTCAGGGCGGGGGCATTTACAGGTATAATAAAAAGACGTTTGAGAATAAGGACATTAAACCTCAGCCCATGAAAGGAGAAGATAAGTTACGGGGTAACTGGAACAGTCCCATTCATCAAAGTACAATCAATCCCGGTACGATCTATTTCGGATCTCAGTATTTATATAAAACAATTGATAAGGGTGAAACATGGAACCGCATATCTCCCGATCTTACAACTAATGATCCTAATAAACAGAATCAGGAAGAATCAGGTGGCTTATCCGTTGACAACTCTTCAGCTGAAAATCATTGTACGATATTTTCAATTTGCGAATCACCGGTTGACGCTAACATTATCTGGGTAGGAACGGATGACGGGAATTTACAGGTTTCACAAAACGGAGGCACAAGCTGGAACAACGTTATTAAGAATGTTCCGGGTCTTAAAGAAAATACCTGGGTATCGAGCATTGATGCAAGCGTCTTTGACAGGAATACTGTTTTCGTTTCTTTTGACGCACATGCTGACGGGGATAAAAAACCGTACATTTATAGGACAACCGACCTTGGCAAAACGTGGACTTCAATAGCAACGAACCAGATCGAAGGATATGTTCACAAAATAAAACAGGATATCATAAACCCCAACCTCCTCTTTGCCGGTTCTGTGTTTGGTCTGTATGTAAGTCTTGATGCGGGAAAGAACTGGTCTACATATACCGGGAACTTTCCGAGATGCGAGGTGAGGGATATAACCATTCATCCTGAAAAAGGTGACTTGTTAGTTGCTACACACGGAAGGGGATTGATAATACTTGATGACCTTACTCCTATAAGAAATATTAATGATGAAGTTTTAAATTCCGAAGCGTATGTTTTACCGACACGTTCTGCTTTAATAAATAATGTAAGACTTGGCTCCGGTTTTGTTTCAAATGTAGGAATGTATATCGGACAGAATGCCCCTGAAGACGCAGTGATTGTTTATTATCTGAAGGACAGGCTGATGACGGGTGATATTAATATTGGTATCTATAACAATGCCGGTAATCTTTTAAAATCATTGCCCGGTACAAAACGAAAAGGCATCAATCGTGTTACATGGAACATGAGATTAAAGCCGCCGAAAGTTGCTCCGGGAGTCTCACCTGATCAGAGCGGGTTTATCGGTCCTTTCATAAGTGAAGGCTCATACGTTATAAAACTTACTAAAGGTGACAAAACTTTTACAGGCACACTTGAAGTTATCCAGGACCCGTATTCTCCCTATAGCAAAGAAGACATTGCATTAAGAGATGAAACTGCTTCGAAGATATTTAAAATGCATGAGGACCTTGCATTTATTGTTTACAACGTAAATAAAATAAAGGACAAAGCTAAAAAACTTGTTGCCGACGGCAAGCTTAGTGCTGCAGCCGGTGATGAGCTCATTAACAAGCTTGAAGATCTCAGAAAAGAATCTGTAACGACTAAAGAGAGCAAGGGTATAACAGGAGAAGAAAGGCTTAAGGAAAGAATAAGCCAGCTTTATACTTCGGTTGTATTCTTTGGAGGAAGACCAACTCAGCAGCAGATCGAAAGAATAGGTGGTTTAGAGTTTGAACTTAACAATGTCAGCAATCAGGCAGATGAGATATATAAAAATTATCTTATAAAAGTAAACGCGGAATTGAAAGCAAAAGGGATGGAGGAACTTACACCTTCTACAAAGGATGAGTTTGAAAAATCAGAAGAAAAGAAACCGTCTTAGTGAGTTGTTCATGAATGAGTCGAACATATTGTATCTTTTAATTCGTAATTTGTAATTCCTGATTTGTAATTGTATTTTAGTCCGGCAAAAAGATTTAAAACATTAGTCTTTGAGCCGGATTTTATTTTATTTTTAAATTTTTAAATCTTTTTTTAGATCATTTATGAAGGCAGCAATAATAATGAATATGTCCGCGGGATCTTCTACAGATGAGAACAAGAAACTTATTAAAGATGAGTTTCAGAAACTGAATGTTGAATGCGATTTCCTTAACTTCGATCCGGAGAAAATGGCAGAGTTAATTAAAGAGATCGATGGCAGGGGATTTGATGTGATCATACCTGCAGGAGGAGATGGAACGGTCAGTGCTGTAGCGACTGAACTTGCGGAAACAGACAAAGTCATGTCTGTACTTCCAATGGGTACATTAAATCATTTCGCGAAAGATATCGGAAT
>JBDTLQ010000505.1:0-2553 GCA_039934715.1 Ignavibacteria bacterium
TGAACTTCCCGCTTACAGAAAACCGAAACTCAGCACAGTTGTTAACAACACAGTAAAGAATGCAAAGCAATATGTAAAAAAAGCGGGTCCGGTAATTTTATATCTTTCACTGATACTCTGGGTTCTTACATATTTTCCAAACTATGATCCAACAAATATTGATCAGTCCGGAAAAACTCCTGAGGAAATTTCAAAGCTTAAAGATGCTGAAAGAATTTCCACCTCATATGCTTCGTCTCTTGGTAAGTTCATTGAACCTGTAATGAAACCTATCGGGCTTGACTGGAGAGTTGGTGTGTCGCTTGTAGCTACTTTTGCAGCGCGCGAAGTATTTGTCAGTTCGCTGGCTTTGATCTTCAAGATCACGGATGACAGAGAGGATATGCAGAATTCTATTTTGAACGCGATGAGAGAGGCGAAGGTCGGAGATACTGATCAGAAATTATTTACTACCGCGACAACAACCGGCATGATAATATTTTTTGTGTTCGCGCTTCAATGCCTTTCAACTGTTGCCATTGCAAAAAAAGAAACTGGCGGCTGGAGAATTCCAATACTTCAGATCGTTATCTTTACTTTCATAGCATACGCACTGACATTCCTTACTGTCAATGGTCTGCGTGCGATGGGTGTAAACTGATTTCATTTTTCTTGCCACTAAGTCACAAAGACTCTAAGAAGAGAATTGTTAATCACAAGTGCATCGTTGTATACATTAAAAATACTGTGAGAAAAAATATAAAAATCCTCTGTGCCTCTGTGGCTCTGTGGTAAAAAAAATCAAACATTAAATCTGAAATGAACAACATCCCCATCCTCGACTACATATTCCTTTCCTTCTACATTCAGCAAACCCTTCTCTTTCACAGCTGCTTCACTTCGTAATTCTATCAGATCTTTATACTTCATTATTTCAGCTCTTATAAATCCTTTTTCAAAATCAGTGTGTATCTCCCCTGCTGCCTGAGGAGCTTTATAGCCTTTTGGAATTGTCCATGCATGAACCTCCTTTTCTCCTGCTGTAAAAAATGTAATAAGATTAAGAAGCTCGTATCCTTTATTTATAAGTCTGTCCAGTCCTGACAATTTCAATCCCATCTCTTTCAGAAATTCCATCTTCTCTTCTTTTGTCTCAAGTTGCGATATCTCTGACTCGATCTGAACTGACAGTATCAAAAACTGCGCGTTCTCTTTGTCTGCGGTGCTCTTTACAATGTTCGCGTATTCATTTCCTTCAAGATGCTTGTCATCAACATTTGCAACATACAGAAAAGGCTTGTCTGTGAGAAGATGCAGTTCTTTGATGATCTGTTTCTGTTCGTCACCGAGATCCGTTGTAAAATATTTTGCAAGGCGCGAAGATGCGAGATGTTCCTTAAGAGCGTTCAGAGTTTCAACTTCAAGCTTGATCTTTTTATCACCCGTCTTCAAAGACTTCATAGTTCTCTCCAGCCTCTTTTCCAGCGTATCCATGTCTTTAATGATCAGCTCTGTTTCAATGATCTCAATGTCGCTCTTTGGATCTATCTTGCCTTCGACGTGAACAATGTTATCATCATCAAAACACCTGACTATATGAATGATAGCTTCAACTTCCCGGATATGTGAAAGGAATTGATTGCCAAGACCTTCTCCCTTTGATGCGCCTTTGACCAATCCCGCAATGTCTACAAATTCTATGGTTGCAGGAATAATTTTCTTCGGTTCATATAATTCAACAAGTTTATCAACACGGGAATCGGGAACGATCACAGTTCCTACATTCGGATCGATCGTACAAAAAGGATAATTTGCAGCTTCAGCGTTTTGTGACGAAGTAAGAGCATTGAACAATGTTGACTTGCCTACATTCGGCAGACCAACGATACCACAGCGTAATGACATATTGTAATTTTAGATTTTTGATTCAATAAAGTTATGATCATTCACATGAACAATTTCATTTGTATAAAATATATCGCTCCGAAAAAAAGCGGGATAGAAAGATTATCATCGATCTTCAGAGGTAATAATTCAAATACCGTCGTAAGGAGTGCTGAAACTATTCCAATATAATACTCCATCATAAGACCAGTCATCTTTGGTGTCAGAATAATTATTATCACTGCTGAAATAAAAAAAGCTAAACTGCCTTCAATTGTTTTATTTCCGATAAAATGTTTGCCATAAACTTTACCAAAGATTGCGGCAGCTGAATCACTGAATATTATTATGAACATTGCAGTGACCGAAATAGGTTTTGGAAAAATTATCACACATAAAAGATATGCTAAGATCAGATATGTTCCGCCTGTGAAAACCGGCTTATTGTCTTCAAGCTCATGCGATCGCAATATCGGCTGCAGATATCTGAGATAAAGATCCCGCATCACCGGAACTCTTGTTCTGGTGAGATCAACAATGATCATAAGCGTTGATATCACACACAGAATAAAGACTTCAATATCTTTTGACAGATACAAATATGAGATCGGTACTACCGATGAAGACAGATGAATTGCTTTTCGCAGCAACTCATTTTTCAGACTGATCTTATTTTTAATATCTTCCAAG
>JBDTLQ010000506.1:0-2538 GCA_039934715.1 Ignavibacteria bacterium
GGAAAGATCTTATATACAAATAACGGTGGCAGCAGCGGTATAAGTCTGATCTCCGGTCTGGTTCCGGAAGCGTATTCGCTATCACAAAATTATCCTAATCCATTCAATCCATCTACAAACTTTAGATTCGATATTCCGTCGTCAGCAATAGTAACGTTGAAAGTTTACGATAGCTCCGGAAAGGAAGTCAGAACATTATTGAATGAGGTCAAAACCGCCGGAAGCTATGAGGCAGAATTTGATGCTTTAAATCTTCCAAGCGGAATTTACTATTATACATTAATGACAGGTGATTTAGTTTTGACAAAAAAAATGATGCTGGTAAAATAGTTTTCTAAAGTCATAGGTACTGTAAAAGCTCGTTGATCAATTTCTGCGGGCTTTTGTTATATACATCTATGAGATATGAATGACAATGGTACGGTAACAACTTTATCTCTACTTCTTTTAAACTGAGATTTACTTAATTTATTTAAAATTACAAATCACGTATAGTTGCCCAAAAAAGTTACTTTTGTTTAATGATCCGAAAGTTCTTTTCAATATATATTTTTATCTTAATTCCGGCTGTTTATTTTCTGAGCTGTGAAATTAACTCCCCGTCACTACCGACATGGGAAACAAGTTTAAGTGTTCCCTTTGCAAACAAGTCTTATAATATTTTTGATATTATCAAGCGCAACGATAATCTTGGTGCCGACTCTCTCAACAATGATCAGGTCTTCATTTATGGTGAATCAAATTACAGAAGAGTGTTTGGTGAAGACATAGAGTTTGACGGTATTAATACGACGAACATTACTGCGCCGTCGACTCTGCAGCTTGACACGTTTATTGTAGTTGATGATTCTACATTTGTAAGATGGACGGAATTCCTTGACGGCAGCTTAAGCTTTACCTTTTTTAATACTTCTAATGAAAGCTATACAGTAAACGCATCAATTAAAAATCTTTTTAAAGTGTCAGACAATGATACGGCGAGAATTCAGACAAACGTACCTTCAAATAAAGAAAGAACCGTCATTCTAAATATGGCTGATTATTATGTTATGAATGAAAATTTAGAGAACAGGTTAAAGCTGCATCTTGATTTTCAGTCGTCAACTCCGGTACCTGTAAACTTCAATTATACTTTGACACCTTATTCAATAAAGGAGATCAGAGGTCGTCTGAAACCGCTTAATACAGGTGTTACATCTGATGAGGTGCTTGATCCTTTTGGTTCGGATGTGCCTGAAGGTAAGCTTAACTTTGCATCGATCACACCCAATAAAAATTTTCTCATACTTAAAAAGTATTCCAGTATTTACAATGTTGATTTTGCGAACATATCCATTACAGGTGAGAACAAGAACGGTCGCAGAGTGAGATTGAAATATCTTCGCACCGGTAATGCAGGCGATCCTGTTGATTCGATATTTACCCTCACACTTCCCGCGGAGCTCGATTCTCTTGCATTTCCAATAAATGAAAGCAACAGCAACATACTTGAATTTATAAACAACATTCCTAAAAAAATATTTCTTGAAAGAAATGATTTCCTAAACCGTTCATACCAGGATGGAAGCGTTCGCTATACCGACAGTCTTACGTTGAAATTTTTAGTTCAGGTTCCTCTTGATGTCAGTATTTCAAAGCCGATCATTTTTACCGATACCTCAGACGTAGGCATCAGTGATCCTGATCAGCGAAAAAATCTTGACGACATAAAAAATCTTACATTTACTTTAAATGCTGTTAACGGATTTCCTTTGAAGATCACTGCCAAGATCATAATTCTTGATTCTGCTTTTAATCCCATTCTTGCAATAACACATATTGTCGGCAATCAGCCGGATTCCACTATACTTGTTGCCGCTGCACCGGTCGGACAGGATGGATATGTAAATAATAAGATCACAACAGCTTTTACTTCCGAACTTGACAGCGTTATGATACAGCAGGTCAAGCGGATGGGAAAAATGATCTATGAATATAAACTTTATACTGATCCTAACCTGATACCGCCTCCGTTGTCAACCGTAAAAATAAAAGGATCAGATGTTATCAGCACATTCAGTTTCGGAACGATCAGATTAAGAATCAACTCCGATAAATAAAAATTATTTTAAAATAAAAATTTTTTAAAATGAAATTAAAATTTTGTATAGTTCTCATCTCAGCTTTAATTGCAGGCAATGTTTATTCGCAAAACATTTTATCCGTGAGGAGCCTTTCACTTGGAAACACGTCTGCATCCAATTCTTATGAGATAGACGCGTTAAACCAGAATCCGGCTAACATTATCAATCAAAGATCGAACAACAACGCTTCTGTTTATTTTAATATCGTAACCAATTTCGGATTTATTTCAAACAGCAAGTATCTCTCACTGGGTTTTTATGACAACTATTTTTCGGCAGGGGCAAACGGTAACACAAGAGTATTGACCGAACAGGATAAAAATGCTGTCTATACTGACGCGTCAAATCAGAAATCTTCAATTGTTATTTCCGGTAAGCTGCTGGCTCTTGTTTATAATACAAAAAAATTCGGCTC
>JBDTLQ010000507.1:0-2535 GCA_039934715.1 Ignavibacteria bacterium
TAATAACATTTTTTTAAGCTCCTCTTTCCCAAGCCCCAGCTTGGGAAAGCTAACCCTAATCGTATCGAGTGATTCTTAACTTGCTTTCTCTCCCGTCCAAATAAAATCCAGCAGAACTATATTTCCAATGCTCCGCTTTCTCTACATATCCCTTTCTTAAAGGATTAAAATGAATGTATTCGATTTTTTGCATTAAAATATATTTGTTTACCATTTCCTGCGGATGATATCCCTCTTGCCAAACCTGATATTGTGATTCATTTTTATACGAAGGTTTATAATTTCTTAGTTTTTCTAAAACTGAATTACTTTTATCCTTCTTTAATTCTTTAATGATCAACTTTGCCGTATAACTCTTTAATGATTGTATTGCCTTTTCAAGTTGTCTTCCTTTGCAAATTAAATGGAAATGATTCTTCATTATTACATAGGCTATAATGTCCAATTCGTATTTATCCTGATAAAAGCAAAGGTTATTAAATAATAAGTCAAAGTATTTTTCATGTGTAAAAATGTAAAGCCAGTTAACGATTGTTGATGTAATGAAGTAAGGAAATTCCGGATTTAATATTTTATAACTTGTTCTCATCAGTTTAAATATCGGTATGTTGTTTCAAACTTAGTTTATATTATTCATTCAGTCAAATGTAAATACTTTGATTTGTGAAATTGCGAGGAGATAGATACTTTCCCAAGCTAGGGAGGCTGTGTGAAAACGAATTACAAAATTAGTATATTTGTATAAAAAAAATCAAATGCGATATATAGAAGGAATAAACAGAGATCAAATCATACTGTTTCCTGAAACAGTTGATGAGTATGTATCAGAAGATAATATGATAAGATTTTTAGATGCCTATGTAAGTTCATTGAATATGGTGGAATTAGGATTCACATACAGTGAACCGAAAGAAACTGGACGTAAAGCATATGATCCATCAGATATGTTGAAACTGTATATTTATGGATATATGAAGAAAATTCGTTCAAGTAGATTACTTGAATCAGAAACGCAGCGGAATGTAGAGTTAATGTGGCTGATGAAGAAGTTACAACCTGATTTTAAAACCATCGCAGATTTTAGGAAAGACAATATCGAATCAATAAAGAAAGTATGTCGGGAGTTTACAATATTTTGCAGGAAATTGAATTTATATGCAGGAGAATTAGTGTCAATAGACGGAAGTAAATTTAAAGCTGTTAACAATAAAGAAAAATGCTATACAAGAAATTATATAAAGAGTGAATTAAAAGAGATAGATGAGAATATAAATAAGTATATAAAGGAAATAGAAAAGATCGATACTCAAGAGAATAAATTTTCAAAATTAGATCCGGAAGAATTAAAGCAGATAATAGAAAATTTAGGGAAAGAGCGTCAGGAGATAGAAGAAATGCTGAAAGAAATAGAGAATGGAAATGTCGAACAAGTAAGTAAAACCGATAAAGATAGTAGAATGATGAAGACTTCAGGAAGCGGCTACCAAGTAAGCTATAATGCACAGATATCAGTAGATACAAAGCATCATATGATAGTAGCAAGCGAAGTAACAAATCAACAAAATGACTTAAATTGTCTAAGCCAAATTGCAGAAGACAGCAAACAGATATTAGAATTAGAAAGATTAAAAGTAGTATGTGATACGGGATATTATAGTGAAAAAGAAATAAACAAATGTGATAATAATAATATAGAATGTTATGTAGCAGTTCCAAAGAAATTTTCAAATGAGAGTGAAGGAAAATATGGATTACATATGTTCCGATATGATGAAACAACAGACACATACATATGCCCCCAGAGTAAAGAAATGACATATAGATTTACATATAGCAAAGGGAATAGAACATTAAGAAGATATGAAAGTAGTCAATGCAGCAGTTGTCAGCAAAAGAAAAACTGTACTGATTCAAAAGGCAATCGCTATGTAAACAGAAGTGAACTGGAAGGAATAATGGAAAAAGTGAAATCAAGAATGTTAGAAAACAGGGATATATTAAAAACCCGAAGTAAAACAGTTGAACACGTATTTGGAACACTGAAACAATGGATGGGTTACGGAGGAAGTTTTTTGTTAAAAGGAATAGATAAGGTTAATGGAGAGTTTAGTTTGCTTGTAATGACGTACAATTTGAAGAGAGCAATAAAGATAGTTGGAGTGCATAATTTAATAAAATCCTTAGCGACTTAATAAAAAATGGAGTAACTATCACTCCATCTTAAAATCAAAAGTAAAAAAATTGAAACGGATCAAAAGTAAAGAAATCTACGATTAATCTAATTTCTATATTCCGTTTTCACACAGCCTCAGGGGGCTTGGTAAGGAGAAGGTGAAGAGTGAAATTATTTATTTATTTTTGTCAATTATCTGATAGGCAAAACCCCGCTGTTCATATACTCAAAACCTCCGTATGTTGACCATCCCTATTTATTTTTCCTTTAATTATATAATATTACAGAAAACAATTAATTATAATTTATGAAAACATTTTTATTTTTATTTCTGAGTTTAACAAACATAGCTTTTTCGCAGC
>JBDTLQ010000508.1:0-2522 GCA_039934715.1 Ignavibacteria bacterium
GCCAGTGCAATTGAGATACAGCCTGTTCCGGAGCCGATCTCAAAGACAGAGATCTTTTTCTTGCCCGACTCTTTTATATCTTTTAATAATTTTTCAACAAGCAGTTCAGTTTCCGGTCTCGGGATCAGTACATTTTTATTTACAATGAACTCTAATCCATAAAATGAAGTCCTGCCGATAATATACTGAAGAGGCTCGCGTAAGATCCTCCTGTCTAGATATTCTTTAATGATCGTTATCTCTTGGTCGCTTAATTGTTTATCATAATTCCGGTACATATCAATACGGCTGAATCGTAGAACTTCACACAACATCAGCTCGGCATTTAATCTCGCGTCTTCAATATTGTTTTGCTTAAGAATTTCTCCGCAATAATTTAAACAATCAGTCAGTTTTTCCGGCAATGAATTACTCATCAGACCTTAAAGTTTTTCTTTGTCCAGAATATTATTATAAACAGTCCTTCCATTGATCACAGTACGCAGTACCTTTATATTTAGTATTTCTTTACTCTCTGTATTAAAAATATCTTTTGATATGACTATAAAATCCGCCTGTTTCCCTTTCTCAATACTGCCTTTTACATTCTCTTCAAATGATGCGTAAGCAGGCCAGACAGTATATGACTTTACCGCGTCAAGCAACGAGATCTTCTGATCAGGGCTCGCGATCGTTGTAAGTGTGGTGTCGGTCAGCTGTCTTGTTATAAGAAAATAGATCTGCACAAATGGATTTATCTGATGAAAAGGAAAATCAGAACCGGTGGTGATCATTCCCGAAGATTTGAGAAGAGAATTCCAGAGCCCGAGCTTCTTTGCGTTATCGGGATTAGTGACCTGCATGACAATCTGAAGATCATTCATGCAGACATCCGGTCTTATTGACGGAATTAATTTCAGCTCGCCTATCTTGCTGAGCTCTTTCGGCGTTACAAATTCACAATACTCAATTATTGTCCGTTGATCTTTTGGATTTTTTTGCTTGATGACTTTTTCAAGCATATTCAATGAAACAGCTGTGGCTTTGTCCCCTATCGCTTTGATGCTGAACTGAAAATTCTTATCAATGGCTCTTGAGTAAGTTGTTTCAATTTCACTTTCAGTAATATAGGGTACTTTTCTTTTCGGCTCATCTTTATATTCATCATTCATTGCAGCATCCTGTAGTTCAAACAGACCGTCATAATCTAAAGAGATGGATCTTATCGTAAGCCTGTCACCGTAATTTATTTCCGCTCCCTTTTGAAGATAGGATTCAACAAGCGCGCTGTCTTCTCCCGACAATACAGCATAAAGCTTTATCGGAAATTTCTTCGCGTCTATAAGCTGCTTGAATATTTCAATGCCTTCTTTTCCAACTGTCCTGTCATGAACTTCAGTAATACCGTACTTTGCAATTTCATTCAGACCTTTTTCTACTTGTGTAAGCATCTCATTCTTCAAAAGCCCCGGCACATTATCTTTGATAAGATTAACCGCGCTGTCGTACAAAAGTCCCGTCGGCTCTCCGTTAAAATCTTTTTCGATCTCTCCATTGGGAGGTGATGGTGTATTTCTATCAACTTTTATGGTTCTCAGCAGCCTCGAATTCACCCATGCGGTGTTCAATGCAGCGTTGATAAGATATACATTATAATTTGGGGCGATCTCGTCAAGAACTTCCTTATTGATCTTTTCAAGCTCTTCTTCAGGCAGGTTCAGTTCGCTCCAGCCGTATCCGCCGATCCATTCACCTTCGGCTGTATTGCTAACCTTGTCTTTTACAAGTATGAGCATCTCATTGACGCTTTTCACATATGAAAGGTTAATGAAGTTGAGGTTCTTTGAAAACTCTATTACTGAACCGTCAGAATCTATAAAACCCGGAAGCATGGTCGCCCCGTTAAGGTCAACAACATCCTCGGATTCATATTTATCATTGATCTCAGCCGAGGTTCCAACGTCAATTATTTTCCCTTCCTTGACAGCGACAGCCTCAACTACTGCATTACCGGAATTCATGGTGTATATTTTGCCATTTGTGTAAATGACGTCCGGCTTTTCACGGCATGAAAAAATTATAAGAGCAGTAATTAGAAATATGCTGTAATTCAGGATCTTTTTATTATTCATTCTAAATGGATTGTTTAAATTTTCTTTAACTTACTAAAATCATTTTATTATTTAAATTCATAATCTTAACCTCTTTAAAGTAAATATATTTAACAAAGGTATTGCAATATGAAATGTATATACATATTTTTGCAAAAGTCTCAAATATGAAGAAAAATTTTGCTATGAAAAAGCTTTATTATTCGATTAGTGAAGTTAGCAGAATTACAGAACTCGAACAATATGTGCTCAGATATTGGGAAACCGAATTCGAACAGCTACGACCCGCGAAAAATCTTTCCGGAAACCGTATTTATACCAACCGTGACATCAAATTAATTCTTTATATTAAAAAACTACTCCGTGAAGAAAAATATACAATAGAGGGAGCTAAGAAACTAATACGAAACTACTCTATAAAGGAGCAGGATG
>JBDTLQ010000509.1:0-2512 GCA_039934715.1 Ignavibacteria bacterium
AAGGGAAATAATTCAAGAAGGAACATACTTTGAATTTAAAGAGAACCCGAATTTCTTAAATGACAGACACACAAAATATTCTGCAGAAGAAACTGAAAAGTTAAAGGTCGGCAGCATAAATGAGCAGTATAATCATACCGGTGTAAAATGGGGAATGGCTATCGATCTCAATAAATGTACCGGCTGCAATGAGTGCGTTGCCGCTTGTAATGTGGAAAATAATATTCCCGTTGTCGGAAAAGATCAGGCCGGAAAACACAGGAACATGCATTGGATGAGGATCGACAGATATTATTCCGGAACCCCGCAGCAGCCTAAAGCGAGTTTTCAGCCAATGCTTTGTCAGCATTGTGATTTTGCTCCGTGTGAAAATGTCTGTCCTGTAGCTGCTACAACTCATAGTCCTGATGGAATTAACGGAATGGCTTATAACAGGTGCGTTGGCACAAGGTATTGTTCTAATAATTGTCCTTACAAAGTAAGAAGGTTCAACTATTTTAATTTCAGGGATAGGTTCAGAGATTCAATTCAACTTGAAGAATCATTTTCTCTGATGGCGAATCCGGAAGTTACTGTGAGGTCAAGAGGTGTGATGGAGAAATGCACATTCTGTCTTCAGAGGATAATGAATGAAAGACAGATGGCAATTCAGGAAAACAGAAATGTCAAAGGATCGAATGTAAAGACTGCATGCCAGGAAGCTTGCAATACGAATGCGATCATGTTTGGTGATCAGCATGATGAAGGTTCAGAGCTGTATAAATTAAATCAAAGTCCGCTTGTATATCGTGTACTGGAAGAAATAAAAGTCAAACCAAACATTACATACTTAGCGAAATTGAGAAATGTTTTTGAAAAGGAAAATATGGAGGAGCACCATTGAGTCTTGATACAACTTATACAAAAGAGCTTCCTCTCGTAGAAGATAAAACTTCTTTTAAGGAAATTGATCAGGTCATTGCGCTGCCAACTGAGACAAAGCCAACTAAAGGATGGTGGGTTGCTTTTGGAATTTCTCTGACTGCGCTTTTGATCGGAGGTTTCTGTCTAGCACTGACATTTTATTACGGCATAGGAATGTGGGGAAACAATCAGCCTGTTGGCTGGGCATTTGGAATTGTCAACTTTGTGTTTTGGATCGGTATCGGCCACGCAGGAACTTTGATCTCGGCTATTTTATATTTGTTCCGTCAAAAGTGGAGAACCGGTATTGCGAGGTTTGCGGAAGCGATGACGATCTTTGCGGTTATGACTGCAGGACTTTTTCCGATTATTCATACAGGAAGGCCGTGGCTTGCAGGTTATCTTTTACCTTTGCCAAATCAAAACGGCGTCTGGGTGAATTTTATGTCGCCTTTGTTATGGGACGTATTTGCAGTGTCAACATACTTTACGATTTCGTTTTTATTTTGGGGAATAGGACTTATTCCTGATCTTGCAACATTAAGAGACAGGACAACAAGCAAGATCAAGAAAACTGTTTACTCTGTATTATCACTCGGCTGGACAAACTCAAACAGGAATTGGAAAAATTATGAAAGAGCATATTTAATACTTGCCGGTATATCAACTCCGCTTGTACTGTCTGTTCATACGATTGTAAGCTTTGACTTTGCTGTATCAGTTATTCCCGGTTGGCATACTACAATCTTTCCGCCGTATTTTGTTGCGGGCGCAATCTTCTCAGGATTCGGAATGGTTTCCACTGTTCTTATAATGGTGAGAAAAGTTTTTAATATGCAGCACATAATTACCATCGGGCATCTTGAAAAGATGAATAAGATTTTATTGGCTACAGGTATGATGGTTGGATATGCTTATGGAATGGAATTTTTTATTGCATGGTACAGCGCAAACACATTTGAGCAATTCACTTTTATAAACAGGGCGTTTGGCCCTTATGCATGGGCTTACTGGATAATGGTCAGTTGCAATGTGTTTTTTCCTCAGCTCTTTTGGTTTAAGAAGATCAGAACATCGATTCCGATTACACTCGTATTGGTAATTCTGGTTAATGTCGGTATGTGGTTTGAGAGGTTTGTAATTATAGTAACTTCGCTTCACAGGGATTTTTTGCCGTCGAGCTGGGCAATATTTACACCAACGCTTGTTGATCTCGGGCTTCTGCTTGGAAGCTTTGGCTTCTTCTTCACATTTTTATTATTATTCTTAAAAACTTTACCATTGGTTTCTATGTCAGAATTAAAAGCTGTAGTGGAGGGCGCACAGCCTACTATTCATCCACATCCTCACAGCAACGGATATCCAACGGGTCAAATAGCACAAGATGATAAAAAAACTCATTAACAGAGTAAAAGAATTCGATTCAAAAGACGATACTGAAATCAGGAGCAAACAGCTTTTCGGACTTTCGGGGCTTTATAATACTCCGAATGAGATCATAGAAGCTGCTTCGGTTGTCGCGGGAAAAGGTTATAATAAGTTTGATGTTTATACTCCTTATCCCCTTCATGGAATGGATGATGCAATGGGTTTGAAAAGTTCAAAGGTT
>JBDTLQ010000510.1:0-2511 GCA_039934715.1 Ignavibacteria bacterium
GAAAACAGTGGAATGATGTATTGTCTGAGGAGAATTTCTTTTGGCATAGATTAACTTCTTGCCGTCGGGCGACCATGAATAATTTGTCGAAACCGGATATGAAACATCTTCTTTCTTCTTCGTAAAAATATCGTAGATAAAAAGACCGGTAGATCCGTAATCGAAATCCTGATTTGAAAGGTAAGATATCTTTCTTCCGTCTGGCGAGAACTTCGGGTTGTAATTTGCGAAACCGGTTCTCTCAATAACGTCTCCCTGAATCAGATCCTTCTTTACTTCAGCCAATCGTTTTTTGTAGTCCAGTTCTAAATAAGCTTTCCACTGATTGTAAACTTCTTTTCCATCAATTCCCAAAGCATCCTTTATTGCTCTATCCATACTAAAGTTTGTCAGGTCACCGAGGTGATGTGATATTTCCTTTAACTTATCCTCTCCGTATTTTTCCGCTATGTATCTTGTAAGCCCGTATCCGAGATTGTAAATTGATTCAGCCTTTAAGCTTGTAATGGAAGAGAACTGTCCCATTTCTCCCCATGATAATAAATTTCCGTCATTAATATAGCTTCTCAGTATCATATCCCTGTGCGAATCCCAGTATTCGTATGAGAGCTGCTGCCGCTGATACTGTGCTGTTCCTTCTGCAAACCATGCGGGAACGCCGACACCTGATATCGGATAGGATACTATTATATTAGGATAACCATACAATACATCGGGGCGAACTTCGTTTTCATATCCGAGCCATTGAAGATATATCGCAGGCATCTTTCTTGAAAATTTCAGAGATGATTGTATCTGAACAACGTGAGTAAATTCATGAGTTATCACATTGCGAAGCCAGTTGTGTGTCCCTCTCAGATCATAATCCAGTGAAGAAGCGAAGATCTCGATCCTGTTTCCGTAATAATCTGTCGCGCCGTTGGCTATGTCGGAAACATCATTAACTATAAAACTGATCTTTTCTTTGGGTTCGTATTTATAAAGCGATGTTATTGGTCCATAGATCTCTTCGGCTATTTTCGCGATCGTATTTGCTGTACGCTCTGTGCCGGTGTGATAGTTAATATAAAAGTGAGGAGTCTCTATCGTAAACCAGTCAAGTTCGGGATGTGAATCAAACTGGGAAAATATTTTGCCGGCAGGAACTATAATTAAAAATGATATTAGAAAAAAAAACAGAAATTTTATCTTAAACATTGAATATTAATTTGTTAATAATTATAATTGACAACAAAAATAGAAAAAAAATTGAAAAGGAAGTTAAAGTCGGTAAGAAATAATCAAATAATTTTTGAAGTTTTTATTTATTAATCAAACAACTGCCTATAGAAAGCAGAAGATTACTTTTTTTAAAATTTATTACTGTAGTTGAGATTTAATCCATTAAAATATATAACAGAAGGGCATCAACGTACAACATTTGTAGTAGCAATAATAATAATTCTATTTACTATTAGCAATGTTTCTTTTTCTCAAGGAAGAAGGGACAGGACTAATAATAATTCTAATTATGTAAAAACTCCCACCGATACTTCAAAATCCGGAGACTCATTGATAGCTTTTGATTCAACAAGATTTCAGCCGGTTGATTCCACCGCGCGTATAAAATATTTTAAATACGATCCAACATATTTATTCGGCACAAAGATAAGCCCGAAAGTTTCTCCGCTTTTAATGGATAATTCCGCCGGTATAAAGTATGAGGTAAGTTTCGATTCTTCAGGCAATGCCGTTATAAGAGAAAAATTCGGAGATGAGGATATAAGAGCTCCTCTTGTGATACCGATGGATAGATATTTATCCGAAATGTCGCGGAATAATACAAAAAAAGTTTTTGAAGATATCTTCTCGGAAAAATACAGGGGGAATACCCAGGATGATATTAGCAGGCTGTTTGAAAAATTCACTGACATAACAATACCACTACCTTTTAAATCTGAAAGCATATTCGGGCCGCCTACGTTCAAACTAAAGATCAATGGAGCTGTTGACATTACGGCTTCATATCAAAATTCTACAAGTGATCAGACAATTATTTCAGGGCTGAGCAGCTCCAACAACAGTATAAATTTCAAACAGGAAGTTCAGCTAACGGCAAAAGGGCAGGTGGGTGATAAGCTCCTCATTGATGCCGACTACAATACACAAAGACTTTTCGATTTTGAAAACCAGCTTAAGATAAAGTATGAAGGTTATGCGGATGAAGTGATAAAAAGGATCGAAGGAGGTAATGTATCTTTGCAGACAAGCTCAGGTCTGATCGGATCTTCGCAGGCTTTGTTTGGAGTTGTCGGTGATTTCCAGCTGGGGGCGTTATCACTGTCGGCTGTAGTGTCGCAAAAGAAAAGTAAGACCGAAACAAAGGATTACAGCAGGGGTGCGCAGGAACAAGCCTTTGACATAAAAGCATATGACTATTCCGATAACCATTATTTTCTTGATACTTTATATAAGCAAAGTTTTCTTGATTACTTTAATAACATAAACATTACACAGCATACCGATTCGCTC